>PMFY01000057.1 GCA_003157945.1 Acidimicrobiaceae bacterium
ATGAGGAAGACGACGTGCTCGATGGCCCCGAGGTCCGATCCGGCCGGGAGGGTGGTGGCGGCCTTGGCGACGACCGACGAGCCGCCGCAGGCCTCGAGGAGGGCGCCGGCGCCGAGGGCCATGCCGCCGGCGATGAACCCTCGACGGGAGACGGACGGGACTACCATGGGGAACCTCCTGCGGGTCGGATCTCGGCCGGGGCCGGAGAAGCTGCCGGATGCGACGGCCACCCTATCCAGGCCATCCCCGGTCCGGCGACCATGGTGCGGCCCCGGCCCGTAGGCTGCCGCCATGCCGATGTCGATCAGCGTCTCCGACCCGAGGATCCCCCGGGTCCACGCTCGGCGGCTCCCACAGCCCAACAAGCGGGAGCTCGCCCGGCGGAGCGCGGTGATCGCCGAGGTGACGGCCAAGCGCTTCGCCGGGGTGGCCTTCCGCCAGGTCCGGCACGCCCGCAGCGGCCCGCTGCCGCTGGCCGTCCTGGCCAAGCCGCTGCGGAGGACGTTCGAGGACCTCGGCGGCACCTACATGAAGTTCGGCCAGCTGGTGGCCTCCTCCCCGGGGGTGTTCGGCGAGGAGTTCGCCGACGAGTTCCGCACCTGCCTGGACACCGGCCCGGTGGTCCCGTTCGAGACCGTCCGGGACGTGATCGAGACGGATCTGGGCATGCCGCTCCACGAGGCGTTCTCCCACTTCGACACCGTCCCCATCGGGCGGGCGTCGATCGCGGTGGTCCACCGGGCCACCACCGTCGGCGGGAAGAACGTGGCGGTCAAGGTGCTCCGACCGGGGATCGAGGCCAACGTGGCCGTCGACCTCGACCTGCTCCAGCCGCTGCTCGAGCTGGTGGCCCGCCAGACCGGTGACCAGTCGGCCGGCACGCTGATGCAGCTCTTCTCCGGCTTCCGGGAGCAGATCGGCGAGGAGCTCGACCTCCGCAACGAGGCCCGGGCCATGGCCGCCTTCCGCCTGCTGCTCGAGGAGGTGGACCTGCCGCTGATGGTGGTGCCCGAGCCGTTCCCCGAGTGCTCGGGCCCCAACGTGCTCACCATGGAGTTCCTCGACGGCGTGCCCATCGACGACCTGGCCGGGGCGGCCAAGTTCGGCGTGGACCCGGCCCCCCTGGTCGAGCAGGTGGTGCGGGCCTTCTTCCTCACCACCGTGCGGTGGGGGGCGTTCCACGGGGACGTCCACGCCGGCAACATGCTGCTGCTGCGCGACGGCCGCATGGGGGTCATCGACTGGGGCATCGTGGGCCGCCTCGACCCCGAGACCCACTACTTCTTCATCCGCCTGCTGGCCGCCGCCCTCGGTGACGAGGAGGCCTGGGGCGACATCGCCGCCCACCTGACCCGCACCTACGGGCCGGCCATGCAGCGCGGCCTCGGCCTGTCCGACGAGGACCTCGCCACCTTCATCCGGAGCCTGATCGAGCCGGTGCTGAACCGGCCGTTCGGCGAGGTGAGCCTGGCCGCCCTCATCCAGGCCCCGCAGGTGCAGGCGGCCAAGGCCCAGGGGATCGAGGCCCACAACCGCTCGATGAAGGCGGTGGTGGGACGCCTGCGGGCCCAGCGCCAGCTCCGTCGGCTGGCCGACGAGTCCGGTGGCACCGACTCCGACTTCGACCGGGGCACCTTCCTCCTCGGGAAGCAGCTGATGTACTTCGAGCGCTACGGGAAGATGTTCCTCGCCGACGTGCCGCTCCTCCACGACCGGGCGTTCTTCGAGACGCTGCTGGCCTCGGCGCCGGAGCCGACCCGGGCACCGGCCATCCCGCCGACACCGCGCCGGACGTGACCACCGGCGGCTCCCCGCCCCTCCGGGTCTGCTTCGTCTGCACCGGCAACATCTGCCGGTCGCCCATGGCCGACGTGGTGCTGCGGCAGCTGGCCGCCGACGAGGTGCTGGCCGACGGCTCCCGCCTCGGCGACGGGCTCGAGGTGTCGAGCGCCGGGACCGGTGGCTGGCACGCCGGCGAGCCGATGGACCCGCGTGCCCTCGGCGCCCTCGAGCGTCGCGGCTACGTCGACCACGGCCACTTGGCCCGGGCCTTCGAGACGTCCTGGCTGGACGAGGTCGACCTCGTGGTCTGCCTGGACCGGGGCCACCGCCAGACACTGGCCAGCATGGCCCGGGCCCGGGCCGGCGACTACCGCCACGACGACCGGCTCGTGCTGCTGCGGAGCTTCGACCGCCGGGCCGGCGGGGACGTGGACGTGCCCGACCCGTACTACGGCGACGACGACGACTTCGAGCGGTGCCTCGACATGATCGAAGCCGGGTGTCGCGGGCTGGTCGCCCACCTGGCCGGACCGGACGGGGCGGGCC
Organism: Acidimicrobiaceae bacterium; assembly: GCA_003157945.1. Next base: position 2,329 of record PMFY01000057.1, read on the forward strand.
GGACGGGATGAGCGGGGGAGCGGCATCTCCGGTGACCCGGATCGCCGTCCACGGGGCCTCGGGCAGCGGCAAGACGACGCTGGCCACGGCGCTGGCCGCCCGTCTCGGCGTGGCGCGGACCGAGCTCGACGCGCTGTTCCACCAGCCGGGCTGGACCGCGCGGCCGGTGGACGAGTTCCGGGCCGAGGTCGCGGCCCGGGCGGCCGGACCGGGATGGGTCATCGACGGCAACTACCGGACCGTCCGGGACCTGGTGTGGGCGCGTGC
>PMFY01000391.1 GCA_003157945.1 Acidimicrobiaceae bacterium
ACAACCGGGCCGGCGTCGAGCGGGTCATGGGCTTCTGCGCCGAGCAGGAACTGATCGAGTTCCTGCGCCAGGTGCCCGAGTTCGAACGCAACCTCACCCGCAGCGGGGTCCATCTCATCAAGTTCTGGTTCTCGGTGAGCCAGGACGAGCAGCGCCGGCGGTTCAAGGAACGCGAGCGGCACCCGTTGAAACAGTGGAAGCTCTCCCCCATCGACCTGGCGTCCCTCGACATGTGGGACGCCTACACCGAGGCCAAGAACGACATGTTCCTGGCCACCGACACCGACGAGGCGCCCTGGACGGTCGTCAAGTCCAACTGCAAGAAGCGGGCCCGGCTCAACGCCATGCGCTACGTCCTCCACCGGATGCCCTACCCGGGCAAGGACCTCGAGGTCATCGGCAAGCTCGACCCCCTGATCGTGGGCCGGGCCAGCGACATCTACGAGACGGGCGAGCGACTCACCTCGAGGTCGGACGGCTCCGTCCCGGTCTGACCGGGTAGGTGCCGGGCCGCCGGATCCGCGACGCGTCCCCATGGGGCGCTACGGACCCGACGGCCCTCCCTCGGTGCCGTGGAGGAATCCCAAGGTCGCAGTCGGTGCGCCGGGGTCGAGATCATCCGGCGGTGGACCCGGATCCTGGTGGGCGACGTACAGGGTGAAGACGTGACCTGCACCGCCCGGCGCACGGCTGCCGGGGTCGGGGCGGTCCCCGGCCGCTCGTCCGGGGTCGGTCACCGGTGCTCCCGGAAGCCCCGGCGCGGGCGGAGGGTGACGTGCCCGCCCTGGGCACCGGGCCCGGCCGACAGGTCCGGGTGGAGCCAGCAGGCACCGGCGTCGTCCAGCACCCGCACCACGATGTCGAAGTCGTCCGCCGGCAGGTTGAGGGCGAGGCTGATGAGCGTCCGGGAGACGGCCTCGACCTGGTCCACCGCGGCCACTTCGGCCCGCCCGCCGTTCAGTCCGTAGACGCTGAGCGACCATGACGTCTCGTTCGGTCGCACGTGCACGGTGTACGACCTCCGGGCGACGACCTCGCTCTGCGCGACCTCACGCATCGACGGCTCCTGGTGCCCCTACGCTCCACTTCGTGGCCCGGTGCGGACGCTCCGGCCACCCTCCTGAGCCACCATCGCGCCGCACCCTCCGAATTGCAACAGTGTGCAAATGTGGTCGCGGCCGCGTCTCCGGGACCACGGGAGGAGAAGGCGACCGGTGCAATTCCTCCTCCTCGGCGCGACACTGGGTTGCGATGGTGAGTGAGCCCGTGGACCTCGACCAGCTCCGTGCTGCGGCCGTCGCGGATGCGAAACGGAGCATGGCGGCCAATGCGGAACTGACGACCGTGATGGAGGGCACCATGCGGGTGGCCGCCGAACTGGTGGACGCCATGGAACGGGGCGAGCCGCTGATCGGAACCATGCGGTCGCACGAGGCCGCCGATGCCCGGATCGCGGCGACGACCGCCATCCGGACCTACGAGTCGGCACGCCACCGGTCCCGCCTCCGCCTCATCGCCGTGGCCATCGCCGAGGGGGCCACGGACGCCGACCTCTGCGACCTGTGGAAGATGAGTTCGGAGATGGTCCGGCGCGCCAAGCGGGAGATCGCCGAGCTCGGGCCGACCGGGATGTCACCGGCCACCTGATTCCGGAGGTCCCGATCTCCCGCCTCACTCTCGACCCCGACCCGACGTCCCCCGTGTTACCGGGACGGCCGGTGGCTCCCGCTGGGCCGGATCCTTCAGGCGTCGGCCGGCGAGCGCATGTACGCCCGGGCCTCCTGGACGAGCACGGCCGCCCGCTGCCGGGAGAACCCCCACAGCTCCGAGATCTGTCGGGCGTTCATGCCCGCCTCCACGCACTGGGCCACCATGACCACCCGGAAGCGGTGGCGCGACGTCACCACCAGCCGCAGCGCCTCCTCGAGCTCCTCGCGGTGGGCCCGCACCTGCGACCGCGACAGTGTCTCCAGGACGTCGGCGCCGCCCTCGAGTCTGCGCACGCCCTCGAGGATGCCCCGCTCGGCATCGCCCATGGCGGCCCGGGCCCGGGCGCTGGCCGCGGCGACGTCGCGCAGGGTGGCGATCACGTTCTCCTTCGATCCCGGCATGGGCCGAGGCTATGCGTGACCGGCCGTGCGGTCGTGGATCGCACTTCCGCCCCGACGACCGGGCCCGGACACCACCCCCTCGGGCCACGCGCCACGGACGGCCCGGTCCCTACGGACGCCGACCCGACCCACCCACGAACGTCACGGGGTATGCGGACACCGGGGGCACCGGACGAGCTGGCGACAACCGCCGGCGAGGCACTCCCGGACCGCCTCGGGACCGTCGCCACCCGGGCAGCCGTCGAGGTAGGGCGACTCCGCCGCCAACGCGCATACGAGGTGGACCGAGACCTCCATCATGTGGGCGATCCGCTCAGGGCTGAGTCCGTCCTTCAGCGCCGCATAGACGACGGCCCGGCGGAGCCGATGGCGAGCGTCGAACAGCTCCGTCACGGCATCCTCGGCCGCCCGGCGCTCGGGCAGCGACGGCACCACCTGCAGGGTGTCGACGACGGTCACGCCCCGTTCGATCATCGTCAGACCCTGACGCAGGATCCGCTCGTTCCGCTCGAGCTGCATCCGGAGGCTCCGGTTGGCCGAGATCAACCCTTCGACGGCATCCGTCAGCTCGTCCAGGGCATCGGGACGTGCCGAGCGGGTCCCCACCGGAGCGGAGGACGAACCGCCGATCCGGCCCCTGGGCACCATCTCGTCATCCGTCACCACACACCTCTCCTTCGCCTGCTGCGCGCCGGGCGGAGGTCGATGGAGCACCAGTCATCCCGGGCCACCGACAGCTCCGCACATCCTCAGGTTCCAGGGCACCTATCGACGGGGTGACAACGGACCTTTAGCCGGCGCGGTCAGGCGGGAGACTCCCATTCCGGGTCGATCTCCAGGAACTGGGCAGCGAGGGCCTCGAGCCCGATCCCGAGGAGCGTCCACTCCTGGAGCTCGCCGTCGGGACCCGTCGGGCGCCCGAACACCTGGGCCTCGTCGCGGCTGGCCTGGCGGAGGGCGTAGCCGGCCGCCATGGCGCCGGTCGACTCGGTCAGTTGGCGAAGCGTGAGCCCCTGTCGCAGGCGCAGGCCGAGCCGGTCCATGATCGCCTCGAACAGCTGGTCCCACGCCTCGCCGGTCTCCTCGAGTCCGTCGGCCAGCGCCTGGCGGAGTTTCGGGTCGGACTTGTTGCCCGGGTTGGTCACCGTCACCACCCAGACGCCGACCCACAGCTCCCAGTTGCGGGTGCCCACCCTGCTCCGGATGGCGACCTCACCGGCCAGGCGGGTGATCTCGACCAGGGCCGCCCATCGGGACCCGGGCGTCGTGAGATCGAAGGTGACGAGCAGTGGGGCCAGGAGGTCGAGCGCGGCACCGAGCTGGCCGACCTCGTTGGTGCCGGCCACGACCCGGGCCATGATCTCGGACTGGAAATCGGCCTGGTCGATCCACACGCGGCGGATGACCGACGCGTTGGTCAGCCGGATCCCGGTGTCGGCCTCGACCCGGGCGAAGACCCGTTTGAAGGTCAGGTCGGCGCCCGTGCGCAGACCCTCCTCGGCCAGGATGGCCATACCCGCGGCGACGACCAGTTCCCGTAGTTCTTCGCGGGCCCGACGGGGCGCACGGGTCGTCGTCACCATGCTCCGAGTAGATCAGCTGGCTACACATGTGGTCAAAGTCCCCGGCGACGACCGGTGCCCCGGCCAGGTGACGACGTCAGGCACGGTTCCGTCGGAAGTGCCGGCGGCCTACGGCGGTGGCGAACGGGCCGGCCCGGCCCCGGGGACCCGGCGCTACCCTCGCATCCATGCGACACCCCGTCCGAACGGTACGCACCACCCCGCTCGTGTCCGCCCGGGTCCTCCTCCTGTCGGTCGTCGTCGCGCTGGGGCCGGTGGCGCTGGCGGTCGACACCGGCAGTGCCGGCGCCAGCGGACACGCCACGTCATCGTCCGTCGCCCCCCGGGACCTGGTGATCCCGCAGGACTCGGTGACGGCATTCGGCTCCGCCGCCTCCGCCGCGCCCGGAACGGCACTGGACGGCCTGGCGGCCGGCATCGTCGGCATCGCCGCCACCTCCGACGGTCGGGGCTACTGGCTGGTGGCNNGTGGCGGCCGACGGTGGGGTGTTCGCCTTCGGCGACGCCGCCTTCTACGGCTCGACCGGTGGCGATCGGCTGAACGCACCGGTCGTGGGTATCGCCGCCACCTCCGATGGCCGCGGCTACTGGTTGGTGGCGGCCGACGGCGGGGT
>PMFY01000308.1 GCA_003157945.1 Acidimicrobiaceae bacterium
GCCCTGGTGGATCATGATGCGCGCGTTGGGCAGGGCGAAGCGCTTCCCGGCCGCGCCGCCCGAGAGGATCATGGCGGCGGCCGACATCCCCATGCCGACGCAGATCGTCGACACGTCGGGCTCGACGTGCTGCATGACGTCGTAGATCGCCATGCCGGCGTAGGCGACCCCGCCGGGGGAGTTGATGTAGAGGTAGATGTCGCGCTCGTTGTTCTGGGCCTCGAGGAAGAGCATCTGCGAGATGATCAGGTTGGCCACCTGGTCGTCGACCTCCTGGCCCAGGAACACGATGCGCTCGCGCAGCAGTTGCGAGTAGATGTCGAAGGCACGGTCGCCCCGGTTGCCCTCCTCGATCACGGTGGGCACGAGGACGCTGTGCAGCGGGTGGCGGGTGTTCGTGGTGTGCGGGCTCATGGTGGTGCGGTCCTCCTGCTCGGGTTCGGTGTCTCTGCTCGGGTTCGGCGTCTCTGCTCGGGTTGGCTGTCTCTGCTCGGGTTGGCTGTCCACGTTATATCAAATATGAGATAATCGGTCGCGTGAGCGAGCGCCGCCATCCGACAGTGTTCCCGGGCTTCCGGGAGATGGCGGAACGTCGGCACTCGGTGTCGGGGCAGCTGACCTCGCTCCGGCGGGAGCTGGGGCTGTCCCAGGCCGAGGTGGCGGCCCGCATGGGGACCTCACAGTCGGCCGTGGCCCGGATCGAGACCGGTGGATCGGACGTGCTGCTCTCGACGATGGACCGCTACGCCACCGCCCTCGGGCGGCGTCTGGAGTGGAGGCTGGCGGACCTCCCGGACGGGGAGCCGGAGCGATGACTTGGGGGGATCCCGCAGCGACGACCGAGGTGGGCGACTGGCTCACCCGTGGGCTCTTCGACAAGCGGATCGTCCAGCTGGTCGGGTCCCTCGACGACCGGGCCGCCGGCGAGATCGTCGCCCAGCTGATGACGCTCGACGCCCTGGGGGACGATCCCGTGGAGTTCCGGATCACCAGCCCGGGGGGCACCGTTGCCGCCGCCCTCGCCGTCATCGACGTGGTCGGCCTGGTCGGGGTACCCGTGCACGCCTTCGCCACGGGCCGGGTCCACGGTCCCGCGGTCGGTGTCCTCGCCGTGTGTGACCGTCGCGCGGTCGCCGACCACACCTCGCTCCGCCTCGTCGAGCCCGAGGTCGAGTTCCGGGGCAGTGCCACCCAGCTCGGGGGCCAGGCCGCGGCCCACCGCGAGGAGTGGGGGGCGTTCTGCACGTGCGTCGCCCGGGCGGTCCACCGCTCGGTGGGGGAGGTGGCCTCCGATGCGGCCGCCGGCCGGTTCCTCACGCCGGACGAGGCGGTCGAGTACGGGATCGCCGACGAGGTGGCCCGCCGGGATGCCGAGATCCGCCCGCTGCCGGTGCGCCGGATCGGCTTCCGGCCGGGAGGGCTGCCGTGACCGGCTGACGGTTGCCGGGACCTCCGCCGGGCAGGCCATCGGGGGCGACGGGGTGCGGTGGTCGGGTGCCCCGGAACCGGTGGGCCGGAAGTCCGACCGGCTACCCTGACCAGCGGCGCACCCGGACGCCCCGGGCGGCACGTCCCGGTTCCCGACCCGGTTCGCCCCACATCCGCAGACGGAAGGTTCCCCGAGATGGCGATCACCGACGCCGGCGACCACGCGGCACCGCCCCGGACCGCGGCGGCGCGGACCGTCGACCTGGTCAAGACCTACGGGACCGGCGAGGCCCGGGTCGACGCCCTGGCCGGGGTGACCGTGGCGATCGAACGGGCGAAATTCACCGCGGTGATGGGTCCGTCCGGATCGGGCAAGTCGACCCTGATGCACTGCATGGCCGGCCTCGACGCGCCGACGTCGGGACAGGTGTTCGTAGGGGACGAGGAGATCCAGCGGCTCGACGACGCCGGGCTCACCAGGCTCCGGCGCGACCGGATCGGCTTCGTGTTCCAGTCCTTCAACCTGGTCCCCACGCTCACCGCCAAGGAGAACATCCTGCTGCCCTCCGACCTGGCCGGCCGTGACGTCGACCAGGCCTGGTTCGACCACCTGGTCGACCAGCTCGCCATCCGTGACCGCCTCGACCACCTCCCCAAGGAGCTGTCGGGCGGCCAGCAGCAGCGGATCGCCTGTGCGCGGGCGCTCGTCGGCCGGCCCGACCTCGTCTTCGCCGACGAGCCCACGGGCAACCTCGACTCCAACTCCTCGTCCGAGGTGCTCGGCTTCCTGCGGCGCTCGGTCGACGACTTCGGCCAGACGATCGCCATGGTGACCCACGACCCCCGTGGCGCGGCCCATGCCGACCGCGTCGTGTTCCTGGCGGACGGACTGGTGGTCGCCGACCTCCAGGCGCCGACCGCCGACGCGATCCTCGAGCAGATGAAGGCGCTGAGCACCTGAGATGTGGCGGGCCACGGTCAAGGGCGTCCTGGCCCACAAGCTGCGCCTCGGCCTGACGGCACTGGCCATCGTGCTCGGCGTGATGTTCGTGTCCGGCACGCTGATCCTCACGGACACGCTGCACGCCACCTTCGACAGCCTGTTCGCCAACGTCTACCAGAACGTCAGCTTCGTCGTACGCGGCCATGCGGCCTTCACGGGGAACGGCGGGGCCGTCCGCAACCCGATCCCCGAGTCGGTGGCCGCCAGCGTGCGCGTCGTGCCCGGGGTGGCCGCGGCCAACGGCACGGCGTCGGGGTACGCCCAGTTCGTGTCCCACGACGGTAAGGCCGTGACCACCGGGGGCGCCCCGACGATCGGCACGTCCTTCGATCCCAACCCGTCGCTGTCCGCCCTCAAGCTCCGACAGGGCACGGCCCCCACGACCCCCCACCAGGTGGTGGTCGACGCCGGCACGGCGTCCAAATACCACTTCCGCGTGGGCGAGCAGGTGCGCATCCTGCTGATGGGGCCGTCGGAGACGTTCACCATCTCGGGCATCGCCCAGTTCGGGACGGCCAACAACCTGGCCGGCGCCACGATCGCCGCCTTCTGGCTTCCCACCGCCCAGCAGCTGTTCAACCGGGTCGGCCAGTACGACACGGTGAACGTGCTGGCCGCGCCGGGGGCGGACAAGGCCCAGGTCCAGCGGGCCATCGCCCGGACGCTGCCCCCGGGCGTGGAGGTGGTGACGGGTCAGACCGTGGCCGACGAGCAGGCCTCGACCATCAACAACGCCCTCGGGTTCTTCTCGACCGCCCTGCTCATCTTCGCCTTCATCGCCCTGTTCGTGGGCGGCTTCACCATCTTCAACACCTTCTCGATCATCGTGGGCCAGCGGACGAGGGAGCTCGCACTCCTGCGGATCCTGGGTGCGAGTCGGCGCCAGGTCTTCCGCTCGGTCCTGGCCGAGGCGGCCATCGTGGGACTGGTCGCCTCGCTGGTGGGACTGGGTCTCGGGGTACTGGCCGCCGTGGGCCTGCAGGCGCTACTGAAGGGCTTCGGGATCACCCTCCCGTCGAACGGACTCGTCTTCCAGACCCGCACCGTGGTCGCCGCGCTGGTCGTCGGGGTCGGTGTCACGGTGGTGTCGGCGATCAGTCCGGCCCGCCGGGCCGTCCGGATCGCCCCCATGGCGGCCATCTCCGACCAGGTCGCCGAGACCGACCAGTCGTCCCGGCGACGGGTGGTGACCGGCTCGTTGCTGCTGGCGGGCGGGGCCGTCCTCCTGGGCATCGGCCTGACCGCTCCGGCCATCCAACTGGTGGGCGTCGGGGCTGTCGCCGTGTTCCTCGGCGTGGGCATGCTGGCGCCGCTGGTCGCCCGGCCGATGTCGAGTGCCATCGGGCGCCCACTCGCCGCACTCCTCGGCCCGTCGGGCAAGTTGGGCCGGGAGAATTCGATGCGGAGCCCGAAGCGCACGGCCCAGACCTCCGCCGCACTGATGGTCGGCCTGGCCCTCGTCTCGACGATCGCCGTCTTCGGGGCGTCGCTGTCGCGGTCGGCCACCGCCAGCATCGACCAGGCGGTGCGCGCCGACTACATCGTCACCAGCGGTGGTGCCGGGGGTCCCGCGACCCAGATGAGTGATTCGGTGGCCACCACGGCGGCGACGATCCCCGGGGTGACCGCCGTCACGACCGTCTACACCGGCCAGTTCCTCCTCGGCGACTCGGTCGCCACCCTGGGCGGCGTCACGACCCCGCAGCTGTCGCGCACCATCAATCTGCGGATGCAGTCCGGCTCGGGCGAGCAGGCCCTCGCCGACGGCCAGCTGCTGATCGACACCACCACGGCCGAGGCCAAGCACCTGGTGGTGGGGGCCTCCGAGAAGGTCACGTTCGCCCGGACCGGGGCCACGTCCATCCGGATCGGCGGGATCTACGAGCCCAACGCCGTGTTCGGCAGCTACCTCGTCAGTGGCCGCTACTTCGCCGAGCACTTCGACAACCCCCTTCCCGTGGCCGTGCTGATCACCGCGGCCGGCGGCACGAGTGCGTCCGCGCAGGATGCGGTACGGACCGGCCTCACCCCCTACCCGAACGTGAAGGTCCAGACCCAGGCCGAGTTCAAGCAGACCCAGCAGGCCCAGGTCAACCAGCTGCTGGGGATCGTCTACGTCCTGTTGGCGCTGGCCGTGCTGATCGCCCTGATCGGCATCGTCAACACACTGATGCTGTCCGTCTTCGAGCGGACCCACGAGATCGGCCTGCTGCGGGCGGTCGGCATGCGGCGCCGGCAGGTCCGGGCCATGATCCGCTCCGAGGCGGTGATCCTCTCGATCTTCGGTGCGATCATCGGTCTCGTGCTCGGGACCGGTCTCGGGGTGGCCCTTTCCGCGGCGCTGAAGAAGCAGGGGATCACCGACATCGTGATCCCCTATTCGAACCTGGTCGTCTTCCTGGTGATCGCCGCGCTCCTCGGATTGGCGGCAGCCTCCTGGCCGGCCCGGCGGGCCGCCAAGCTCGACGTCCTGGCTGCGATCGCCGCCGAGTGACGCCGCGTCCGAGGTGGGCCCTACCGGAGCAGCCGTGACAGGCGCCGGTCGGCGAGCGTACGGCCGTTCGTCTGGCAGTGACTGCAGTACACGATCTCGTACGACTCGTAGGAGACGCGCAGCAGCGGCTTCCCGCAACGCGGACAGGGTTGCCCGGCCCGGTTGTGGACGGCGAACCGTCGGCCCAGTTTGGGTTCGGACAGGCCACCCGTGCGGCCGCGTTCCTGGTCCAAGGCCTCGGCGAGGACCGAGCGGATCGTGGCGACCAGGGCCGAGCGCTGCTCGGCCGTGAGCGACCGCAGGGGGGTGAAGGGGGACAGGCCGACGGCGTTCAGCACGTCGTCGACGTAGCCCCGGCCGAGGCCGGCCAGGGTGCGCTGGTCGCGTAGCACCGTGTGGACCCGCCGGTTGGAGTCGCTGGTCAGGAGCAGGTCGGCGAACGCCTCGTCGTCGGGTTCGGGTCCGAGGGTCGCCAGGGGCCCGTCGTCGCCCGGGCCGAGCACCCACCACCCCGCCTTGCGTTGGCTTCCGTGCTCACGCACGAGGACGGCCGAGCCGTCGTCGAACCGGAGGCGCAGCACGCTGCCCTTGGGTCGGGTCGCCTTGGCCGCCGCCTCGATGTCGAGCCGACCGGCCTGGGACAGGTGGACGAGGATCCGGACACCGTCATCGAGGGCGAGCACCAGGTACTTGCCGCGTCGGCCGACGTCCGTGACCGAGTGGCCGACCAGCTCGTCCGGCCCGGGGGACACCGTCTTCAGCGCAGTGAACCCGAGCGGGTCGACCCCGGTGACGACGCGACCGGCGATGGCGGCGTCGAGGCGCTCGGCGAGGGCCTGCATCTCGGGAAGTTCGGGCATGGTCGACTCCACACGGCCGGTCGCAGGGGTCCCTGTCGCAAGGGACCCCTGTAGCAGGGGACCCTTGTCGCAGGAGTCCCGTGTCGCAGGGACCCTTCAGTATGCCGCCGGCCGCGGGCGGACGCGCCGGGGTCCGCAGCCGCCGGACGGGAGGACGCGGGGAGAAATCCGCGAGGGAGGTGAACGGATCACGTCCTCGGTCGGTAGTCACCCTCGATGACGAACCTCACAGCTGCACCCGACAAGCGACTCCCCCGACGACGAGGCCGCGGGCGGCTCCGAGCCCCGCTCCTGGTCATCCCGCTCCTCGCCGTCGGCGGTCTGGCGGCCGCCTGCGGGTCCTCACAGAGCTCGCCGACGACCACGAAGGCCACGTCGGGGGGTACCGGTGGATCGACCACGTCCCTCCGGCTGGCGGCGTCGACGCTCCCGTCGGTCGGATCCGTCCTGACCGGGCCGAACGGACGGACGCTCTACTACTTCACTTCGGACAGCTCGGGCGCCACCGCCTGCACCGGCCAGTGCGCCGTCGTGTGGCCACCTCTGGTGGTCCCGGCCGGGACCTCGCCGGTGCTGCCGTCGGGGGTGTCGGGCAGCGTGTCCACAGCCAGTCGACCGGACGGATCGACCCAGGTCACCTACCAGGGTCACCGGCTGTACTACTACGAGGGCGACACCGCTCCCGGAACGGACAAGGGCCAGGGGGTCGACGGCACCTGGTTCGTGCTGAGCACCTCCGCATCGGCGCCGATGGTCAACCCGACCACGACGACGGGGGCGGGAGGGGGTGGGGGTGGCGTCGGCTTCTAGCGCCCTGGTCGACACGAGCCGTGTCGATGCGGGCGCTGTCGAGGCGTCGCCGGATCCCGCCACGCGCGTGGATGCGGCCGATGGGCCCGGGCCGGAACGGGATGCCCCGCGGGCGGCCCGGACCGGATCGGAGCGGTCCCGGCGTGTCTACCTACCAGCGCTGGGGATCGTGGCTGCGGCCGTCGTCCTCATCGGCATCGGTTGGGTGGACGGCTGGGGTGGTGCCGGCTTCGCCGACACGATGTCGGGCCTGCGGGTGGTGCTCATCGGGCCGTTGACCCTGGGCATCCTGGCGGTCCTCCTCGTGGCCGAGCGGGTGCGACCCGCGCAGCGTCGGCCGCTCATCGCCCGGGGCCATCGGCAGGATGCGCTCTACGCACTCCTGAACGCCACGCTCGTGGCCCCCCTCGTGGTGGCGCTGTCACTGTCGTTCGCCGACGTGGCGCACCGGTCGCTGCCGTGGATCGTCCTGCCCCGGGCCGGATGGGCTCCGCACTGGGTGGTCATCGGCCTGATCTTCGTGGCGATGGACGGGTGCAACTGGCTGGCCCACCTGGGCAACCACCGCATCCGGGTGCTGTGGCGGTTCCACGAGCTCCACCACTCCCAGGAGGACATGAGCGTGCTCACGGTCTTCCGGACCCATCCACTCATCCACGTGTCCTACCTGATCGCCCTGGTCCCGGGGATCGTGCTCCTGGCGAACGGTGTCGTCCCGACGATCCTGCTCGTCGTCTACGCCGGATTCGTCGGTCTCGAGCACTCGAACACGAACCTCGGCTTCGGACCGCTGGAGCGGATCTTCGTGAGTCCGAACTACCACCGGATCCACCACATGCTGAACGGGCCACAGGACGTCAACCTGGGGTTCGCCCTGACCGTCTGGGACCAGCTCGCCCGCCGCGCCGTCTTCCCGACGGAGGAGACGATCCGGACGGACACCGGGCTGCCCGGCCGCCCCCTCCGGGTCGAGCACGCCGGGCCACGGCCCCGTCACCTGACGGTGCTCCTCGCCCAGCTGTGGGGCCCGTTCCGCCCGCCACGCGTTGACGACACCGCACCCACCGGTCCCGTCGGGCCCCGTCGGACGAGCTCCGACCGACCGGGAACGGTGGTGTCCTGATGGAGCCGGCCGGCCGTTCGCGCCGACGGGAGGGAGTCCGCACCGGTCTGTCGCTCCTGTTCCGCACGGACCCCACGGTCCTCGGTACCGATGTCGCCGTGGTGCCCGTGCGCATCGCCCTCGTCTGGATCTTCGCCTACTACGGAGCCGGAAAGCTGTTCGGGTGGTTCAACGGGCCCGGAATCCACCGCACGGCCGTCTTCTTCGCCCAGACCGCCCACCTGCGGCCCGGAGGATTCTTCGCCGTGCTCGGCGGAGTCATCGAATTCGGCGGCGCCGTGGCGCTCGCATTCGGGCTGCTGTCCCGGCTGGCCGCACTGGCGCTCTTCGGTGACCAGGTCATCGCCATGGTCACGGTGTCCTGGGCCCACGGCATCAACTCGCTGTCGGCGACCCCCGGCTACGAATTCAACGTGGCGCTGGCCGTGATGGCGCTCGTGATCGTCGGGCTGGGAGCCGGCCGCCCCAGCCTCGATGCCGTCATCGGACGCCACCTCGGGCGGTCAGCTCCGCCTGCCGGTCCTGACCGGCCGGGAGGGGTGCGCCTCGCCCCCGTCGGCCCGGCGGCCGGATGAACGATCCGGGCGCCGTCCCGGTAGTCACCGGCGGACGTCGCGTCGGCGGACGTCGCGTCGGCGAGGCGCCGATCGGGGCCGCGGACAGTAAGGAAGGACCGCATGAGGAACCTGGTGCGATCGATGGCACTGGTGGTGGCCGGTGGACTCCTGGCCACCGCCTGTGCCTCGTCCGGGGCGACTACGCCGGTGACGACCGCGCCCCGGGCGAAGGCGTCCACCCCCACGACGACGTCGCGGACGACGGGCGCCGACCCCTCGCCGACGCCGACGGGCGCCGGCCCGGCGACCACCCGGCCGGCTCGGGACCCGTCGGTTCCATCGCCGTCCTCGACCGCTCCATCGGCGCACCCCGGCGTCGTCCCGTCGCCGGGGGCACCGACCGCAGCCCCCACCGGTCCCCCGGCTACCAGCCCCCCGTCCACCAGCCCCGCGTCCACCAGCCCCCCGTCCACCGATCCACCGACCATGACGCCACCGACCACGACGCCANNCACGACGCCACCGACCACGACGACGACATCGGGAGGAGGCGGGGGTGGGATCGGGTTCTAGGACGTCCGACGGACGCACTGCGACAGGTTTCCGGCCACCCGTCTGCCCCTACCGTCCGGCTGCGGCCGGGTCGCCGGCCCTGGCCGCACCGCCGGCGGTGGCGGTGGCGGGATCGACGGGGCATCGTGGGGACGTGACCGATCGCTCCGAGGGCAGGTCCGTGCGCTCCTGGAGGTCACGCTCCGGACCTGATCCTGGCCTACTCACCCAGGACGCACTGCGTGAGGCCTTCCTGACCATGGGTGGCGAGATGCTGGGCTTCGCCCGGAAGTCCCTGTTCGACTGGAGCCTCGCCGACGACGCGGTCCAGGAGACCTTCGCCCGGGCGTGGCGGTCGCGGAAACAGTTCGATCCGGGCCGGGGTTCACTGCGCACCTGGCTCTTCACCATCGAGCGACGCGTCATCATCGATCTCATGCAGAAGCGGACGCTGACCGGCACCACCCTCGACGAACGGGCCGACGTCGCCCTGATGGACGGCCTCGAGGACGCCATCGTGTCCTGGCAGGTCGGCGCCGCAGTGGACCGCCTCCACGGAGACCACCGGCGTGTCATCCACGAGCTGTACTTCAACGGGCGTTCCGGCCCGGAGGTCGCCGCACTCCTCGAGATCCCGGAGGGCACGGTGCGGAGCCGGGCGTTCTACGCCCTCAAGTCGCTGCGCGTCCTGCTCAACGAAGAGGGGTGGGACGAGTGACCGGGTCTGCGTGCATCGCGAGGCGCGGCCAGTTGGCCATGGCTGCGCTGCGGGCCCTCGACACCGACGAGCTGGCCGAACTCGAGGCGCACCTCGCCACCTGCGGGGAGTGCCGCGCCGTCAGCGCGGAACTCCGGTCGACGGTGGGGGCGCTCGACACCCGCGCCGACAACGACCCGCCTGTGCCCGTCGCTCCCGTGCCGCCGTACCTCGCCGACGCCGTCCTGACGGGCCTCCGGGCCGGTGACGAGCTCGAGCGGCGCCGGCGGCTGCGGCGGATCGGTGTCGTGGCCTGCGGATCGGCGGCAGCGGCGGTCCTCGTGGTGCTGCTGGTCGTGTTGGGGACGGGTCGGCCGGCGCCGCCCACCCGGACGGTCGCCCTGACCGGAGCCCCGGGGGTGACGGCGAGCGCGGTCCTCGAGGAGCGCACGTGGGGCACGGCCCTGACCGTCCACGAGCAGGGGCTGACGCCCGGCCGGACGTACACGGTGTCGATGTCCACTCCGCAGGGGCGCTGGTGGACCGCCGGGAGCTACCGGTCGACGGGCTCGGCGCCCGTGGTGGTGACCATGGGGTGCGCAGCCCGGTACGACTCCATCGATGGGATCCGCGTGACGGACTCGAGCGGCAGGACGGTCCTGGTCAACCACGCGGGTGCCGGCTACTGAGGCGGACGACGGCTCCCGGTCCGATCTGACGGAGCCGCGTGGCCGACTACCCGAAGGGGTGCAGCGAACTCCCGACGGCCCAGGTGCTGAAGTACTGGTTGTTGGCGCCGTANNCCCCGCACCTGGTTGGCCGCCTCGGCGAACCGCAGCAGTCCGGAGGCCCCGATCGGATTGCTCGACAGGACGCCGCCGGAGGCATTGACCGGCAGCGCGCCACCGAGTTCGGTGGTTCCGTCGTCGACCATCTTCCAGCCCTCGTTCACCTCGGCCAGGCCGAAGGCCTCGAGCCAGATGGGCTCGAGCCACGAGAAGGGGACGTACAGCTCGGCGGTGTCGATCTGTCGACGCGGATCGGTGATGCCGGCCCCGGAGTAGACGTCGGCGGCGCACTGGAGGGCGGCCGCGGGGCGGACCGGATCGCGGCCGGGGAAGCTCGGCGGCTCGGACCGGGACGAGGACGCCAGGATCCATGCCGGCGGCCGGCCGTCGGCTGCCGCGGCATTGGCCCCGTCCTCGTCGGTGATGACCACGGCGCACGCCCCGTCGGACGAGGGACACGACTCGAGGAACCGGGTGGGCTCCCACATCATGGGCGACGCCTTGACCTTCTCGATGGAGATGTCCTCGATCTTGAGGTGGGCGTACGGGTTCTTGAGGGCGTTCAGGCGGTCCTTGACCGCCACCTTCCACCCGATGTGCTCAGGAGCACCGCTCCGCTGGATGTACGCCCGGATGAACGGGGCGAACGCGCCCCCGGCGCCGAGCGAGGCGCCCTTGCCGCTGCCCAGGGCGAACTGGGCGTTGCCCTCGGACTGCTTCTCGAAGGCGACGGCCAGCACCCGCTTGTGCTTGCCCGCCTGTACGTGCGAGGCGGCCACGATGGCGGTGGTGCCGCCGACCGATCCGGCGGTGTGGACGCGGAACATGGGCTTACCCACCGCTCCGAGCGCGTCGGACAGGTAGAGCTCCGGCTTCATCACGCCCTCGAAGAGGTCGGGCGCCTTGCCGAGCACCACGGCGTCGATGTCGGCCATCGTCATGTGGGCGTCGTCGAGCGCCCGGAAGACGGCCTCGCGCACGAGGCCGCCGAACGACACGTCGAGGCGCCGCGACTTGTGGTGCGTCTGGCCGACGCCGACGACGGCCACCGGGGCGGTGCTCACGATCGTGCCTCCAGGATGCAGACGAGGTTCTGTTGCAGGCACGGCCCGGAGGTGGCATGCGCCAGCGCCCGGGTGCCACCACCGAAGATGTGGTCGGCCGCGTGCCCGATGCGGCACAGGCCGGTGGCCATGATGGGGTTCTCGCGTAGGGCCCCGCCGGACCTGTTCACGGCGACCTCGTCACCGAGCCCGAGCACGTGCCGGAGCAGCAGCTCCTCATGGGTGAACGCGGCCTGGAGCTCGGCCACCTCGACCGGGGCGTCGGACAGCCCCGCCGCCTCGGCGGCGATGCGCGTGGACGGCGAGTCGTCGAGCGCCCGGAAGGACGGGTTGTGGCATTCGGTCCGATGGTCGAAGCCGGTGATGTACGCCGGCCGCTCCACCAGCCGCCGGGCACGGTCGCCGGTGGCCAGCACCATGGCGGCCGCCCCGTCGGTGATGGGGGGCACGTCGTGCCGTCGGAGCGGCTGACGGAGGTACGCCTCGGTCAGGAGGGCTTCGACGTCACCGTCGCCACGCGATCGGACCGCCACCTCGGCCATGGACCGCTCGTCGGCGATGCCGGCGCCGATCACCGCCCGGGCCTGGAGGGCCGCGAACGTCAACGGGTCGGCCCCGAGCGGTGCCAGGAAGTAGGGATCCATCTCCATCGGGTAGATGAGGGCCGGGTCGCCGGTGGAGGAGCGACCGGATCCGGTGACCACGGCGATCTCGATGTCACCTTCCTGGAGGCGCAGCCACGCCTCGTAGAGGGCCCAGGCACCGTCCATCTCCACGTGGGAGTCGCGCTTGGGCGGCCAGGCGCCGATGGCGTCCAGGTTGGAGACGAAGGAGAAGGCCTGGCCGGTGATGTAGTCGCAGCTGCCCAGGCAGGTGAAGTCGATGTCGGCGCGCTGCAGTCCGAGCGGCGTGATGGCGGAGGTGATGGCATCCAGCAGCAGCTGGGTCTCGGACTTGTCGGTGTGCCGGACCATGGGGGTCTGGGCCCAGCCGATCACGGCGATGTCGGTCGATGGCGCGGCCATGGTCAGAAGATCCTGTTCACGAGGTCGGGGTCGTCGAGGTCGGGGTCGCCGTTGGGGATCCAACCGAGGAGGGAGCCCCAGCTGCCGCCCATGCCGCCACCCTCCTCGGTCTCCTCGGCCGGCGAGGCCCACACGGCGTCGACCCGCTGGCCGACCCGCACCTCGTCGGCCGGGAGCTCGATGACCGCCGAGTAGGGAATGATCACGTCGGTCCCGTCGAGGAGGACGAAGGCGCGCACGAAGGGCTCCGTCTCGGTCTGGCCGGGGTACTGCACCGGGGTGACGATGGCGAAGTTGGTGATGGTGCCCTTGTGGGGGAGGTCCACCTCGCACTCCGGCCCGAGCTCGATGGCGTCGACGGGGCAGAGACCGCGTCCACCTGCGTAGACGCGACCGCACACGGGACAGCGCAGCCCGAGCAACCGGTGCTCCCTGGACGCCTCCGTGGCCCGGTCGGCGGCCTCGGGCACCGGATTGCGGTAGGTGATCGAGGCCAGGTAGTCCATGCGGGTGACCGGTTCGTCGGCGGCACCGGTGTCGTCTCCCTCCGTCTCCGGCACCTCGCCGGGTACGAAGCAGATGATGTCGTCGATGCGGCCCTCCCGGCTCCCTCGCCAGCGGGGGGCCACCCGCATCCCGTCGGACACGGCGCCGGCCGTCCCGGCATCGACCGCGTGCAGCAGGGGAGTGGTGGCCCCGTCCAGGCGGATCAGCGCGAAGGCGAACGGCCGGTCGAGCGGATGCTGCTCCGACGGTGCGGCCACCCAGGTCCACGACTCGACCGTGCCGGCGGGGCCCACCTCCACGAACTCGTGGGGCAGTTCCGCCCCGGTCGCCGGGTCCCATTCCATCGGGGGCACGAGGACGCCGTCCCCGCAGCGGATGCCCAGGATCTTCTTCTCGGTGAGCGCGGTCATGAAGGCCCCGACGACCGGCCCGAGGGACCGCTTGTACGGAAACGTGATCGTGCTCTCGGTGAATCGGGTCATCGGTACCCTCCGACGTGCTGCTGCGGACTCCGGGGCATTCGAGGACGTTAGCCCCGGAGGTGTCCGCCGTGCATCGGATCACATGGGCCGGACGCGGGCCCCCGGGTCCCAGGGAGGGAACCGGAAGGCCCGGAGGCTGGCGGGTGGTCGACCGGCGGATCGGCTGGTCCGGGCGGACGGCCGGGCGACGGGCCCCGCCGTCAGGGCCGGGAGTCGGCGAGGAGCTCGATGCGCCGGGCGAGATTCACCGCGTGGTCGCCGAGGCGCTCGTAGAACCTCGCCAGGAGGGTGACCTGCGCGGCCGTCGCCACCGGCATCTGCTCCGCCCCCACCTCCTCGGTGAGTCGGCCGTGGAGGATGTCCATCTCCTCGTCGGCGGTGGCCAGGCGGTCGGCCACGCGGACACGGTTGCCGAAGGCGTCGGCGGCCTGCTGCCACATCTCGTTGGCGACCTCCGTCATCAGCTGGACGATGCCGCGGCTCCGTGGACTCATGGCCGCACCGAGGTGCTCGACGGCCCGCTGGGCGACGTGCTCGGCGAGGTCGGCACTCCGCTCGAGCTCGGGGATGATGAGGAGCAGGCCCACCAGGTAGCGGAGCTCGTCGCCCTGGACCGGCCGTTCCTGGAGCTCGTCCCAGATCAGGAGCTCGACGTCGGACGTGAGGGTGTCGACCGACTGGTCCCCGTCGATGACCGATTGTCCGAGGACGGCGTCACCGCTGAGGAGCGCGTGGGTCGCCCGTGACAGCGCCTCGGAGACGAGCGCGAAGAGCTGGACGACCTTCTGGTCGATGAGGGGGACCCCCGAGGCAGTTGGTTCCATGTCACCGAGAGATTACCCACGACGTGGGGTTTTGGCGCTGAGCACCGAATAATTGCAATTAGTTCACACAACGTTTGCCTGGGGATTACCTTCCGTCCACATCGATGGACCACAGTGCGTGGCGATGACGACGAGCAGCACGGGACCGGCCGACGGCGCCACGGGGGCCGCACCGCCCTCGGTGGGCCACCTGTTGGACGAGGCCCCGAGGAGCAGGTTCCACCGCCGGACCGTCGTGGTGTCGGGGGTCGGGTTCTTCACCGATGCGTACGATCTGTTCGTCATCGGGACGGTGTCCGCCATCGTCGCCACCCAGTGGCACCTCTCCACCGTCGAGACCAGCTGGGTCACGGGTTCGGCGATCCTCGGCGCCTTCTTCGGCGCGCTGCTGTTCGGTCGGATCGCCGACGTCCTGGGCCGGAAGTCGGTGTACCTCGGTGTGGCCGTCATCATGGTCGTGGGTGCCGTCGCCTCCGCGGTGGCCCCGGGTTTCATCTGGCTCGTGGTGGCGCGGTTCGTGCTGGGGCTCGGCATCGGCGGTGACTACCCCGTGTCCGCCGTCCTCATGAGCGAGTACTCCAACCGCAGCGACCGGGGCCGCATGGTGGGGATGGTCTTTTCGATGCAGGCGCTCGGCCTCATCGTCGGTCCGCTGGTCGGCCTGCTCCTCCTGACGTCGGGGATGAGCCACGACATCGCCTGGAGGGTCATGCTCGGGTTGGGGGCGATCCCGGCGGCCGGGGTCGTCTACCTCCGGTCCCGGATGCCCGAGTCACCGCGCTTCACGGCCCAGGTGCGGGGCGAGGCGGCCGAGGCCTCCGCCGACCTGGCGACCTTTTCGGACGGTGTCGTCGAGGCCCGGACGACACACGCCCCGGCGGGCGAGCGCATGGGCGTCGGTCAGTTCCTGAGGAGTCGTCGCATGCTCGTGCTCCTCCTCGGTACGGCCGGGTGCTGGTTCCTGTTCGACTACGCCTACTACGGCAACACGCTGTCCCTGCCCGTCATCCTGAAGCAGGTGGCCCCCCACGCCTCGCTCGAGACCAAACTGCTGTGGTCGCTCGGCCTGTTCGTCGTGTTCGCGGTACCCGGCTACGTCCTCGCGGTAGTGACGATGGACCGCATCGGCCACCGTCGTCTGCAGTACATCGGGTTCGGTGTCATGGCCGCGGCCTTCCTGGCCCTCGCCGCTTTCACCCACCTCACGACGGTCGTCGGTCCGTTCCTCGCCATCTTCGGCCTGAGCTACTTCTTCGTGCAGTTCGGCCCCAACATGACCACGTTCGTGCTCCCTTCCGAGGTGTTCCCGGTCAGCATGCGGACCACGGGCCACGGGATCGCCGCCGGTATCGGGAAGCTCGGCGCCTTCGTCGGCGTCTTCCTCGTGCCTCAGCTGCAGAAGCACTACGGACTGCGGGGCATGCTGTTGATCGCGGGCATCGCCGCGGTGCTCGGGTTCGCGCTCACCGGCGTGCTGCCGGAGCCGGCGCGCCGCTCGCTCGACTCGATGCACGATGAGCCGGATGCCCAGCGCATCACCCCTCCCGCGGTGTCGCCGGTGCAGGTGGCCGGATCGTTCGATCACGGGACGGCGGCGTTCCCGCTCATCGTCGAGCAGGTCCCTGAGCCGAAGACCGCCCCCGCCGGCCACCCACCGACGCGTGAGCCGCTCGGCGGGCCTCACTGAGGAACCGGCNNGTGACGGCTGGCGAGTCGCACCATCCGTCATCGACGCCGGGGACGGATTCTGGGTCATGGGCGAAGGCGGCGAACCCCCAGCCGGTCATGACCACCCGATGGTCCCGACTCCCGACTTCCAAGCCCTCTTCGAGGCTGTCCCCGGCTACTCCCTCGTCCTCGACCCGCAGCGGAGGATCGTGGCCGTCAGCGACGGCTACCTCTCGGCCACGATGACCGAGCGGACGGAGATCCTGGGTCGCCCTCTGTTCGACGTGTTCCCCGACAACCCGGACGATCCCACTGCTGACGGGGTGGCCAAACTCGGCGCCTCCCTCGAACGGGTCGCGGAGCACCTGCATGCGGACACGATGGACGACCAGAAGTACGACATCCGTCGATGACAGCCCGGACCTCGGGCGTCGGCGTCACCGGAGGGGCCTCGGGTGGGGGCCATGCCTGCAGGATCTGGGCTCTGACCTGGTCGGGGAGCAATTCCTGACTATCCCGATCTCCTTGTACAGGCTTTTCCTATCGGGTAACTAGGAATAGTATCGGAGCCATGAGTCCCAGCCCCGAAACCGTCGGCATCATCGGGGGTGGTGCATCCGGTGCGCTGGCTGCGATCCACCTCCTCCGTGAGTCGCCGGTGCCGGTGCGGGTGGTCGTCGTCGAGCCACGCGCTGCACTCGGGCGCGGCGTCGCCTACGGAACCGCCGACGTCGGACACCTGCTGAATGTCCGGGCGGGCTGCATGAGCGCCTTCCCCGACGAGCCCGACCACTTCGTGCAGTGGGCCCATCGGCTGTCCGACACGGACGCCCGGGCGTTCCTCCCTCGGGCCTGGTACGGCGAGTACCTTCGCTCGATGCTCGGGCCGGTCGACCATGTCCGGGCCCGGGTGGCCGACGTGGTTCGGGACGGCTCGCGCGTGGCGATGGTGCTGGACGGTGGCTCCGTCGTGCCCTGCGACCGCATGGTCCTCGCCCCGGGCCCGCCCCCACCGCGCTGGCCGGTCCCGTTGGGTGGCCCCGGTGGCCGGTGGATCGAAGACCCCTGGGCGCCGGGCGCGCTCGCCGAACTCGGTCCCGAGGAGCCGGTGCTCCTCGTCGGTACCGGGCTGACCGCGGTGGACATCGCCCTCGGCCTCGGCGCGGCGGGACATCAGCGGATCGTCGCCACCTCCCGGCACGGACTCCTGCCCGCCGCCCATCCGGACGAACCGTTCCCCACACTGCCGGTCCCCCGCCGACCCGGCCCACGGCCCGCTCGCTGCTCGACTGGGCCCACGCGACGGCCGCTGAAGGGGGGGACTGGCGACCGGTGGTCGACGCGTTGCGGCCGCACACCGATGCGATCTGGGGCGCGCTGTCGGAGGCGGAGCGCCGGCGACTGCTGCGCCACGTGCAACGCCGGTGGGAGGTACTGCGCCATCGGATGGCGCCGTCGGTCGCCACACGCGTCTCCACCCTGCGCCAGAGCGGCCAACTCGCCGTGGTCACGGGCGGCGTCCGCTCCGCCCGGATCTCCGGTGGTGGTATCGATGTCGTGCTGGCCGACCGCACCGTCCGGTTCGGCGCGGTGGTCAACTGCAGCGGTCCACCGCCCGATATCCGCCGGAGCGGTCATCCGCTGATNNCATCCCGGGCACCGATCGGCGACTGTGGCTGGTGGGGCCCCTCCGACGCGGCCACGCCTGAGAGACCACCGCCGTCCCCGAGATCAGGGGTCAGGCCGCCGCGCTGGCCAGGGCGATGTGGCGGATGCCCGCCGTGGTGGGTGCGTGATGGAGGTCCTCCCCATCGACGCCTCCGACCTCGGCAACCAGGCGTACGTGGTCACGGACGGAGCACGCGCAGTCGCCATCGACCCACCTCGCCCCGCATCGGCGGTGATCGAGACCCTCCGTTCCCGGGGCGTGGAGCTCGAACTGGTGGTCGACACGCACCTGCACAACGACCACGTGAGCGGTGGTCCCGAACTGGCCCACGACACCGGCGCGGTCTATGCCGTGTGCGCCGACGAGCACGTCCGGGGTGCACGGGGCCTCGTGGACGGCGACCGGTTCTCGATCGGAGCGTTGGTCCTGACGGTGAAGAACACACCGGGCCACACCGAGCTCCATCAGAGTTTCATCGTCACCGAAGGTGGGACCTGTGCCGTGTTCACCGGTGGGTCCCTGCTCATCGGCACGGTCGGCCGGACCGACCTGCTCGGCCCCGATCTGGCCGCGGACCTGGCTGCCGCCCAGTGGTCGTCGGTGCGTTGGATGCTCGAACACCTTCCCGCCGACGCCGGTGTCCATCCCACGCACGGCTTCGGGAGCTTCTGCTCGTCCACCCCGTGCCGCGGCACGGAAACGACGATCGGAGCCGAGCGTGCCGTCAACCCAGCCGCGCAGCTCGACTGCGAGCCGTTCGTCAAGTCGTTGCTCGACGGGTTCGGCAGTTTCCCGTCCTACTTCGCACACATGGCGCCCCGCAACCGCCAGGGGCTGCTCCCCGCGTCCTACCGGGAGCCCGTGGAGCTCCTCGCCGACGGCGATCTCGGTGACCTGACAGAGCGGATGTGGGTCATCGATGTGCGGCCACGGGTGACGTTCGCCTCCGGGCACGTCCCGGGCACGGTGAACGCCGGAATGGACGGTCCGTTCGCCACGTACGTCGGGTGGACGATGCCGTGGGGGGCTCCGTTCGCCCTGGTCGGCGCCGACGACGCACAGCTGTCCCGGGCGCGGGGCCTCCTCGCCCACATCGGGCTCGACCTGCCGGTCGGTACGGCCGTCCCCGGTCCCGGAGCCCGCTCCGACCGACTCCGCCTGGCGACCTTCGACCAGCTCGCCGACGAGTGGTCCGGGGATGTGACGGTCATCGATGTCCGGCGGACCGAGGAGTGGGATAGCGGACAGCTCGAGGGTGCCCGCCACATCCCCGTCCACCAGCTCGCCGAGGCAGGGCTCCCTGACGGGCCCATCTGGTTGCACTGTGCCGCCGGCTACCGGGCCGTCCTCGGCGCGTCGCTGTTGCGACGTGCCGGCCGGGAGGTCGTCGCCGTCGATGACGCGTGGTCGTCGGCGGAGGATGCCGGTCTCCGGATCTGCGGAGCGGCCGGCACCTGAGGTGACGGGATCACCCCACCGGTGAGGCGCTCGGGGTCACCGCAGCCTCCACAGGGTGCCCGGGTTTCGCGGACAACCCAGTCAGGGAGGCAACGTTGAGGACCCGCCCCTCAGACGGGTCCGACCGAGTGGCCCAGAGCTTCCTGTCGAGCCTGAGCCCGGCACGACGGGTCGCGATGACGCGCCCTCGCGAGCGCGTCATCGCGACGTACTAGTACGACATTCGTCAACCGTTCCCGGTTACCAGGTGCCGGTGGAGTTCACTGATGGCGACGTGATCGTCAGTCCGGACAGGCCCGCCGAGGTGGCGCACCCAGTGGCAATGGCCCCAGCCAATCCGGGCCATGAAGGGTCGGCCAGGGTCGCGGTCGGAGTGGCATACGGAGCGAACGAACCCGCTACGGCGCCACCGCTGATCGTGATCGCCGCCGTGGAGAACGCGACCGAGGTCGGCGAAGTCCACAACGTCGGTGCGCCATGTGGGACCAGCCACTTGATCTTGAATGCTGCGATGCTGGGAGCGAGTGTGCTGGGGAAGAGCGTGCTGCAGTTGTTGGAACCTGCGCCGACGAACTTCATCTTTCCGGCGATCGCACCGCCCACCACATTTCCCGGTGGAGGGGTCATCGAGGTCAGGCAACCACCAGTCGTTCCGGTGGACGAGCCGGCGAACCCGGCCTTCACGGTCACGACCTCATGGGTGGATACGCCTCCGTTGCGGAGTGGCGGAGAGAATTTCACGACGCCACCCCACGCGCCGTTCGCGAAGTCACACGTCACGGTCCCGTGGTAGATCGGGATCGCCGACGCGATTCCGGGCGCCACCGCCAGTCCGAATATCGGTGAGAGAACCATCCCCACAGCAAGCAATGCGAGCTTTCTCATCTGCACATCCTCCGTCGTTTGATCGTCGAATCCCCCTCGACGCTGAGGACGACACTAATGACCATTGGCCTCTGCTGCTCGTGAAGATCGTTGTCCCTTTCCACCTGGGGATTTGACCCATGTGGCGCGTTGATTCCCATAAATCATCCGACCTCGATGCAGCCCACCGGAGACGTCAATTCGCGTCGGTCGGAGCCCTCATTCGTCATTCGCCCATACGCCAGCATGCGCTGCCTAGTGGTCCGTCGGCGTGTGCCCGCGTGAGTGGATCGGATCCCAAGTTCGGCGTCAGGGTTTGCTCCGAGGCGCGCCTGCGAACTGGCGACGACGCCGCGGCTGCTCGATGGACGGAACCAATGCCGAGGCCGAGCGGTCCAATCGCGAGGCCGAGCGGCCCAATCGAAAGGATCGGCGAAGCGGGAGGGGAAGCGCCTGGCGGGAACCCCGCGGCGAGGTGGCTTCTGACGGCATCACACATCTCCTGTCGCCTGAGCGCGGGTGCGAGTAATCCGGCCTCGAACCCGAGGCGCCCGCCGGTGCCTGTACTCAACCATCAATCAGCCGGCCACGGTGTCCTGAGCAGTGGTCCACTGATTGGGGTCGAGTGCACTCGGCGGAAGTAAGGGGATCCGAACCCCTGGCCTCCTGACCGGCTCGTCGAGCACGGCATCGTTGACCGAGTGGGCTGACCCGCCCCATTGGTGGGGAGCAGCACGGTTCGAACATCGGGCAGGGCCTCAAGGTACCTTTGGGCGAGCCTGTTGAACAGGGGAAGGGTGCCGGCCGATATGGCGAGATCGAAGGACGACCCCCTCTGGAACTCGGCGCATGCTGAACGTGCTGCGCTGGCGGACGACTTGGCGGACCTCGACGACGGGCAGTGGAGGCACCCCACCTTGTGCGGCAAGTGGGATGTCGAGGATGTCGTCGCTCACCTCACCGCGGCGGCAAGCTTGAACCGGTGGCGCTGGATGGGGAGCATGCTCGGCGCACGATTCCGGGTCGACGTCCACAACCAGCGCCGGATGATCGAGTACCGGGGCAGCACCCCTGCTGGAACGCTTGACCTGTTCCGCACCATCATCCCTAGTACCACCGCCCCTTCTGGGCATACTGCGGCTTACCTCGGTGAGGTTCTCGTGCACGCCCAGGACATCCGCCAGCCACTGCAGCTGCCCCGGACGCCCACTGTCGATGCGCTCACGCCTGTCGCCGACTTCTATGCCCACCGTAATTTCGCGGTGCGCAGTCGGACAGCGGTTGCCGGTCTGCAACTGCGTGCCGACGACGGGCCGTTTGCCTCGGGAACTGGCTTTCTCGTCACCGGATCGACGCTCGCTCTGGTCATGAGCATGGCTGGGCGTACTGTCTACGCTGATCAGCTCGACGGCCCAGGAGTATCTGTTCTGCGGGCCCGCATTGAAGGGGTGTCAGGGTGAATCGAACCATCGCTCGACACGACACCGGGTACGGGCCATCGGTTGACGACGTTCTTCCGGCGGTCCGTTCACCCTCGTGCAGCACCGTCCAAGTCGCCCGCCGGACCTGCCTTGTACCGAGTGACCGAGCCGGCGTCCAACGGTGGTGCCACGTGTCTCTTGCCGGTGCGACACGGTCGAGGTGATCGAATGCATCGCCTGCGAGCTGTCACGTGGCGAGCGGGAGCTTCCGGGCGGCCTCATCCACCGAACTCAGCACTGGCTCGTCGAGCACTGCATCGGACCGCTCGGAATTGGGACATTGATCGTGAAGCCGGAGCGCCACGTCACTGCGGTAGCCGACCTCACGATGGACGAAGCCGTGGAACTCGGACCACTCCTCCATCGGGCCTCTGCGGTGGCCGGCCAGCTCGTCGACGCTGACCAGGTCTACAACTGCCTCTGGTCGCACGCCGGAGGTGAGCCCGTCCATATCCATTACGTCATCCAACCCGTCACCACGACCCAGATGGCGGAATTCGGGGTTCACGGACCGAAGCTGCAGGTCGAGATGTTCCTTGCACGTGCAGTGCCTGACGCCGAGGACATCGAGGTGACCGCCGCCCGGGCAAGGCTCCTGTTCATCGACTGAGCGAGCTGCCCCGCCAGACTCCGCATTGGGGGCGGGGGGACGGAGGAGTGACAGGTCGGCAGTCATCTCCAGGGCCGAGCGCCTTCGACTCAGTGCGCGGGGGAGATGGTGGAGCTGGAGTTCCTGCCTCCTGACCACTAGGGTCGGACTCGGGGTACCCGGGTCATGGGCCCGGTCATGTCACCGATGGAACTCGTCGTCGGTCATCTTGGGAACCCCGAAGGCCCCTGGCAGGGGCATCCATCGATGGCCACTGATGGTTGGTGCCCGGATGGAATCATGAGGCCATGAGCGACTACATCCGAGTCAACCAGGCGAATTGGAACAGCCGGGTCGAACATCACGTCCGTGCCTACGACCTCGACCATTTCCGCTCGGATCCGGACTTCCTCTCGCACGTCGTGGCATTCGACCTGCCTCGACTCGGGAGTGTCGTCGACCTCGACGTGGTGCATCTGCAGTGCCATATCGGAACGGACACGCTCTCGCTGTCCCGTCTGGGGGCGAGGAGTGTCACCGGACTCGACTTCTCTCGACCCGCACTCGACGCCGCTAAACGCCTGGCAGACGAGTGTGGGGCGCGGATCAACTATGTCGAGAGCGAATT
>PMFY01000097.1 GCA_003157945.1 Acidimicrobiaceae bacterium
CCCCGGTCCCCGTGGGGTCCGTAGACTCACCCGTGTGACCGATCCCCTCGTCCCGTCCGCCGGATGGGGTGTGCTCCACCTCTTCTGCAGGATCGCCGACGCCCCGTCCCCCTCGTCCGGGCCCCGGTGCGACACCGAGGCCGTCGTGGCGGCCGTCAAGGCGGCCGAGGCCGACGACCTCCAGGTGGTGACCGTGGCCATGCTGGGTCACAAGTCCGACCTGGGTGTGATGGCGCTCGGTCCGGACCTGTGGCGGCTCCGCCGGCTCCAGTCCGACCTGCAGGCCGCCGGCCTCGTGGTCGTCGACTCCTACGTGTCGCTGACCGAGGTGTCCGAGTACGCGGCCGGGGTCCCCGACGAGATGAAGCAGGTACGCCTCTACCCGCAGCTCCCGCCGGAGGGCAGGACGGCGTTCTGCTTCTACCCGATGTCCAAGCGCCGGAGTGACGTCGAGGGTGCCAACTGGTTCACGCTCCCCTTCGATGAGCGCAAGGAGCTCATGTACGGCCACGGGGCGGCCGGCCGGAAGTTCGCCGGGCGCATCGTGCAGGTCATCACCGGCTCGACGGGCATCGACGACTGGGAGTGGGGGGTGACGCTCTTCGGCGTCCACCCCGACGACCTGAAGGAGTGCGTGTACACCATGCGCTTCGACGAGGGCTCGGCGCGGTTCGCCGAGTTCGGGCCGTTCCTGACCGGCATGGTGGCGCCGGTCGAGGAGGTCCTGGCCCAGCTCGTCCCCGGCCCATGACGGCACCCCCCACCGCCTCGGCGGTGGCCGGGCCCGTGCGCCGGCACGGAGCGTACGGCGGAGCCCTTTCGGGCGGAACCACGCCGGCCGACCTCGACGCCCTGCGCAACGCGGTGGCCGACCTGGGCGACGTCGTCGTCGCCTTCAGCGGTGGCGCCGATTCGGCCTTCCTCGCCCGGGTGGCCACGGACACGCTCGGTGCGGACCGCGTGCTCTGCGTGACCGCGGTGTCCCCGTCGCTCGCCCCCGAGGAGCTGGCGGACTGCCGGGCCCTGGCCGGCGAGTGGGGACTCCGGTACCGCGAGGTCGCCACCGACGAGCTGGCCGACCCGTCCTACCGGGCCAACGACGGCAGCCGCTGCTACCACTGCAAGGCGTCCCTCATGGAGGCCCTCGGGCCCGTGACCGGTGCCGCGGGCCCGGGCGCCACCGTGGTGCTCGGGGTCAACCTCGACGACCTGTCCGACCACCGTCCGGGCCAGGCCGCCGCCGCCGAACGCGGCGCCCTGTTCCCCCTGGTGACCGCCGGGTTCACCAAGGCGGACGTGCGGGAGTGGTCGCGCCGGCTCGGCCTGCGCACCTGGGACAAGCCGGCCGCGGCCTGCCTGGCCTCGCGCGTGCCGTACGGTACGCAGGTGACCTTCACGACGCTCGACTCGGTGGCCCGGGCGGAGTCCGGACTGCGCGCGCTGGGGTTCCGCCAGCTGCGCGTGCGCCACTACGGCGACACCGCCCGCATCGAGGTCCCCGGGGCCGACCTGGCCGAGGTGGTCGCCCGTCGGGACGCCGTCAGCTCGGCGGTGCACGCCGCCGGCTACCGCTACGTGACCCTGGACCTCGACGGGTTCCGGTCCGGCAACCTGAACGACGCGCTCGACGCCGCCGGGCCCCGCGCCGCGGAGGAGCACCGCGCCACGGAGCAGCACCGCGCTACGGAGGAGACGACATGATCGGAGTCCGTGTCCGGCTGACCTTTCCGGAGGAGCTCGTGCGCGAGCCGGTGATCGCCAGGATGACCGCGCAGTTCGCCGTCGTGCCCAACATCCGCAAGGCCGATGTCGGGGAGCAGGGTGGCTGGATCCTCTGCGAACTGGACGGGGACGCCGGCGTGGTCGACGAGGCCCTGGCCTGGCTGCGGGCCGAGGGCGTCCAGGTCGACCTCCTGGGCGACGTCGTCGAGAGCTGACCGTGGCGGGGCCGGAGGACGTCCCCTCGGTCGACGACGCTCTGGCGGCCAACCGGGCGTGGTGGGATGCGGCCGTCCCCGTGCACCTGGCGTCCGACTTCTACGACGTCGAGGGCTGGCTGGCGCAGGGTCGGGGGCCACGGCCCCGCGAGGTGGCCGTCCTCGGTGACGTGACCGGGCTCGACCTGGTCCACCTCCAGTGCCACTTCGGCAAGGACACACTGGCCTGGGCCCGCGCCGGGGCCACCGTGACGGGACTCGACTTCTCCCCCGCCGCCATCGACGCCGCACGGGCCCTGGCGGAGCGGGCGGGACTCGCCGACCGGGCCGACTTCGTGTGCGCCCCGGTGGCCGGGGCCGTCGACGCCCTCGGGGCGAGGACCTTCGACATCGTCTACGTCAGCCTCGGCGCCCTCTGCTGGCTCCCGGACATCGACGGGTGGTCGACGCAGGTGGCCGCGCTGCTGCGGTCGGGCGGACGGCTGTTCCTCCACGAGGCCCACCCGCTGAGCCTGGCGATGGACGGTGACGACCTGACCGTCGTCTACCCCTACTTCGAGCAGGCCGCCCCCTACCCCGACGCCGAACCGGGCACGTACGCCGACATGACGGCTGTCGAGGCGCTCCCGGGGGACATCACCTACGGCTGGAACCACAGCCTGGGGGAGATCGTGGGCGCGCTCCTCGCCCGGGGCCTGCGGCTCGACCGGCTCGACGAGCACGACTGGACGAGTTTCGCCAGGTTTCCGTGGCTGGTGGAGACCGGCGAGGAGGAGTTCGTGACCCCCGAGGGTCGCGTCCGGGTGCCCCTGTCGTTCACCCTGATGGCCAGTCGGCCCTGACGGGGACGGGGCGGCCCGGCGTGGGTCGGGACGGGTCGGGGCTGAGTCTGGACGGTCCGCTCAGCCGGTCCGCTCAGCCGTTGGGTTCGTCCGGGTTCCGCACGGTCCAGCCCGCACCGGACACCTTGCGGGGCTCGTAGAACAGACAGCCCTCCGGGCAGGCGAACGGAAGTTGCTCGTTCGCGCCGACGCGGCACTTCTCGAGCTTCTCCTCGCGGGCGGTGGTCTGCATGATGTAGTGACGACAATCGGCGAGAACGGCCACGCCCCATTCTGCCCGAAGCCGGACGACCGGCGCGGGCGGTGGGGTAGCGTCGGTTCCGTGGATCCCACTTCCTCCACCGATACGCCCGACGAGAGCGTGCCCACAATCAAGCAGCTGCTCCGCTGGAGCGAGGCGCTGGCCGGCATCGCCCGGACGGGTCTGGGCTTCACGGAGTCGCTCTACGAGCAGGAGCGCTTCGAGGAGGTGCTGCACGTCGCGGCCGACATCCGCTCCGCCATCGACGGGAACGACGACGCCGTCGACGTGGAGGGCGTCGTCCACGACTGGCTCGAGTCGGTGGGCAAGGGCGTTCCCGGCTACGTGACCCCGAAGGTGGCCGTCGGCGCCGCGGTGGGCAACGACGAGGGTGAGATCCTGCTGGTCCAACGGGCTGACTCGGGCATCTGGCTCTACCCCACCGGGTGGGCCGACGTCGGCTACTCGGCACCCGAGGTGGTGGTCAAGGAGGTCCTCGAGGAGACCGGGATCGAGGTCGAGGTGGTCCGGCTGATCGCCGTGCTCGACGGCCTCCGGGTAGGCATGAGCCGCATCCCGCTCTACTCGCTCGTGTTCCAGTGCCGGCCGGTCGGGGGCGAGCTCAAGGCCCACCCGCTGGAGTGCACCGACGTCGGATGGTTCCCCCTCGACGACCTCCCGTTCCCCCTGGCGGGGGCCGAGCGTTGGGGTGAGCACGTGTTCTCCGCCCTGCGGGGCGAGCCCATCGAGGTGCTCTACGACTCGGTGCGCTCACCGGTCTGGCGGGGCGACCCCGACAAGGTCTGACCTTCCCACCTGGGTGGTTCGCCGTTCCGTGGGGGCCACCGGTCCCCTGGCTACACTCGGCGCCCGTGACCGACGCGCAGCAGTCCCCCGCCGTGACCGTCTCGGAGGCCGGCGAGGTCACCGACGAGTTGGTGGACGCATTCGCCACGCTCATCCCCCAGCTCTCCTCGTCGTCGCCGCCGACGAGCCGGGCCGACCTCGAGGCGATCGTCGGATCAGAGGCGGACACGCTGTTCGTGGCACGTGACGGGGACGGTCGGATCGTCGGGACCCTCACCCTCGCCGTCTTCCCCATCCCGACCGGTGTCCGGGCCTGGATCGAGGACGTGGTGGTCGACGACAGCGCCCGGGGATCTGGTGTGGGGGACGCTCTCGTCGACGCCGCCGTGGCCAAGGCGGGCGCCGCGGGGGCGAAGACGGTGGACCTGACGTCCCGACCCAGCCGCGAGGCGGCCAACCGGCTCTACGTGCGCAAGGGCTTCGAGCTGCGGACGACGAACGTGTACCGCTTTTCGTTGGAAGCCTGAGGCACGCAGGCCGAGGGTGGTCGGGGCTACGGTCGGCCCATCGAACGCCCCGAACCCCTTCCTCTTCCGGATGACCCGCTCCTGGCGCAGTACGCGAGGGCACTGAACGACGCCGGTCATTTCGCCTATGTCGTCGATTCCCAGTGGACCATCGTCTACGTGACCGACGAATGGCTGACCTCGGTGCCCGGCATCGCCGATGCCGTAGGCACGTTCATGTGGGGACCCGAATCGCTCTACAGCAGATACACGGGGACCAGTGACGATCCCGGCGCAGCAAAGCGGGAGGCATTCCGGGCGCACTTCTCGGACCTGCTGGCCACGACGGCTGGAGATCGGGCCTCACTGCGTGCCCTGGTCGATCCCGATCTCGTCGATCTCATCGACGAGCTACCCGACACCGGAGCCCAGGACGCGCATTCGGAGCAGCGTCTCCAGAACACTGCGTGGGGGCTGAGCAGCAGCGGATGGTCGACATTCCTGACCATCCGCTCCGATTCCGGTGGCCTGGCGGGGTTCATCGCCCTGCAGAAGCCGGCGGTCGGGATGTCGGCCATTTGGATGGCCACCTCCGGGGGCGACACACGCCATCTTGATCGGACCTATTCCGTCTCCCGTGCCGATCGGAGACCCTCCGCCATCCTCTTCGCCGACCTCGAGGCGTCGACACCCCTGGCCCGGCGCCTGTCGACCCAGGACTACTTCAATCTGGCACGCCGACTCGTCCGGGCGGCGGACGACAGCGTGGTCGAGTCTGGTGGAGTGGTCGGAAGGCACCTCGGTGACGGAGTGACCGCGTTTTTCCTGGCCGATGTCATCGGGTCCGAGTCGGCCGCGGCCAGAGCCTGCATCGAGGCCAGCCGCTCGCTCCGGACAGCGGTGCCCGCCATCGCGGAACGGAGCGGGATCGCCGCCGAGGACATCGTCCTTCGCTTCGGGTTGCACTGGGGTTCCACGCTCTACGTAGGACTCTTCAAGACGATCGCCCGCGCCGAGGTCACGGCGATGGGGGACGAAGTCAACGAGACCGCCCGGATCGAAGCGTGCGCTTCGGGTGGACGGGCGCTCGCATCCAAGCAGCTGATCGAGCGGCTTACGGCGAATGACGCAGCTGACTTGGGCCTTGACCGGGTCGAATACTCGCTGCTCGGTGACCTCCCGACTGCCACCGAGAAGGCACGTCGAGATGCTCCGCAGCTGCCGGTAACCGAGGTCTGAGCGCCGGCGAACCCTTCGCCTCGAAATCAACGCCCGGCGATCACCGCTCCGTACCGCTGGCGGGCCGCCTCCCCCGACGTGCCCAGCATCGCTCCGATGGCCGACCAGCTCTGCCCGTCGGCACGGGCAACCTCGACCGCTACCAGGAGGTCCGACTCGGCCCGGGCCCGGCCGAGGAATGCCCTGCGCACCCGGCCCAGGGCGTCCGCCGGCGTCAGGTTGGATCCGTGCGGGGAGTGGTCCTCGAAGCGCTGCGCCAGTGCATCGGCCTGGTCGATGATCTCCTTCGTGCTCCTCGGCATGGTCCTCACCTCAGGTACTTCGCTCGGGACTGCATGGCATGGACGACGACCGGACCCTCGAGCCCTTCCACGATCCCGATCTCGAGCAACCGTCCGGAAGCGTCCGGTCCGATCACCATCAGGAGGCCGTCGTCGAGGTCCTCGATCCACATCTGGTGGTCGAAGGCGTGGAGGATGTCCGTGTGGTCGATGCCATGCCTGCCGGCGCTCGGTGCGATCGCCGGTTCGCCATCCACTGTAGCAAGGTAACTTGTGGCTGCGACGGTCTCCGGGGGCCGAAGCCACTTCTAACGTCCACAGGTGGACCAACGTGTACCGCCGAACTCTCGACGACCAGTCACCGGGGACGTAGCCACTCGAAGCACCCCGCGCCGCCGATGGGCCGCCATCGTCGGTGTCCCCTCGACGCCGTCGGTTCATCCGGCGGAACCGACGGCCTCCCACACCCACGGAACCCGGAAGGAGGCGGGCCCACGCGGCACTCCATGGTCTCCGAGGTCGGATCCCGCCAACCGTCCACCGGTAGCATGCGCCGCATGGAGTTCTCGGATCGCGAACCCAACGCGGCATTGCAGCCCGTCCCCGACGAGTCAGACGTCATCGCCACGAACGAACAGGCGTGGGAAGACTGGGGCAGGGTCGATCCGCTGTGGGCGGTGGTGACCGCCAGTGACAGGAAGCACGGCCACTGGGACCTGGAGGAGTTCTTCTCATCCGGTCAGGACACCATCGATTCGCTCATGGCGGAGGGCGTCCGACACGGGGTTCCCGCCCGGTCCTCCCGGGCGGTGGATTTCGGATGCGGCGTCGGCCGGCTCACACGCGCCCTGGGCACCTATGCCACCCAGGTGATCGGTCTGGATGTGTCCAGTTCGATGATCGAGCAGGCGATCGACCTCAACTCCGGTCGATCGGGCCTGGAGTTCGTAGTCCACCGGGATACCGATCTCCACGTCATCGACGACGACTCGCAGGACATCGTCTGCTCGCTGCTCGTCCTTCAGCACATTCCGTCGATACCGCTGATCGAGAACTATCTGCGGGAATTCGTCCGGGTACTGGCGCCCGGAGGGTTCCTCTTCGTCAATCTGCCGGTTCGGGTCGTGGTTCCCGACCTTTCGCTACGGGCGAAACTGCGTCCCAGAACGCGCTTCTACGGGTTGCTGCGGAGGCTCGGCGTCAGTCCGAGATTCCTCTACCGCCACTTCAATTGGAATCCCGATATGGCGATGAATTCGATTCCGATGGAACGGGTCCGTTCAATTCTTACGGCGTCGGGAGGCAGCATCTTGGAATCGAGGGTCGTCGAAGAGGATGGCGGGGTCGAACAGGGTCTGTACCTGGTCACCTGCTGACGCCCGCCGTCTGACGCCCGCCGTCCGCCGTCCGGTCGCACCTCGGCGCCAGACGTCGATGGGCGGAGTCCGGGTCGTCGAGCACGTCGACGGCATCTCCTGAGTTGTTCGTTCGTCCGGCCGGTTGGTCAGTCGGCCGCCACGTCGTAGCGGCCACCTGCCCTCGATCACTCCCTGATGACCCGGGGGCCCTCCGCCTCCCCGAACCGGGACGCGGAGGACCCCCGGCCGCAGCCGGGGGTCCTCCCACCGCTCCGTGTCGCCGTGGCCCTCAGGTCGGTACCTCGACTAGGGCAGCGAGACGTAGGAGCTCGGGTTGAACGTGAAGGCCGCATACGGCCCCCAGGTCGCCGAACAGGCCGTGACGATGTTCGTGAGCAGTGACACCGTGCCCGTCCCCGGTGTGGAGAACGAACCCGTCGCCGTCATGGTCGCCCCCGACGGCAGGGTGATCGTGTCGGTCGGCGATCCGGAGACGAGCGGCAGACCCGCCGTGTAGGTGATGACCGTCGGTGCGATCGCCGGGGAGGCGCCCCACACGAACTTCACCTTGACGACCCCGGCTGCGTCAGCGGTCGAGAACTTGGCACACGAGTTGGCGTTCGCCGGGCCCACCAGCTTGCCGGCCCCCTTGACGGTGACCGAGTTGATCGTCACCGGCGTGAGGGTACCTGCCGAATTGGGAACCCCGGCGCTCGAGCTGCAGCCGCCCGACGTCGCCGATGCCCCGGCGAACTTGACCTTCACGACCGTCACCGGGTTGCCCGCCGGCGTCAACTTCGGCGCGAACTTGCCGGCTCCGCTGATCTTGCAGGACACCGAACCCGTGGCGCTCAGCGGTACCGCCCCGCTCACTCCTTCCCCGACCACCGTGACCGTCGTCATCGCCAGAACGAAGACGGCACTGACTCCCACCAATTTCCGCATCATCGTGTCTCCCCCAATCGGCCGCCGCCGGAGACAGCAGATGTCCCGCCGGACCCGCCTGCAAGGTGGCCGCCAACCGGCTCCCACCAGAACGAACTTCGCTCTGGGCGCATGGTAGCCATCCACCCCTTGGGGCGCTCAGAGGAATTCCCCGGGCTCCGGAGATGCCCCATCACAAGACTGAAGTACTTACTTGACTGTTCGGGGGTCGGTCCCTATAGTCAAGTAGATGCTTGACCAAACGATCGACCTGGACCGCACGTTCCAGGCGTTGGCCGACCGGAGCAGGCGCTCCATGGTGGACCGTCTGACCGCGGGACCCGCCTCGGTGAGCGAACTCGCGGAACCCCTGACCATGTCGCTGGCCGCCGTGGTCCAGCACGTGCAGGTCCTCGAGGCCTGCGGCCTGGTCGCGACCGAGAAGGTGGGGAGGACGCGCATGTGCCGGATCGACGGCACCGCGCTGTCCGCCGCCGAGCGGTGGTTCACCGAACGGCGACGGGTGTGGGAACGGCGCCTCGACCGGTTGGAAGACGTCCTGCACGATGCAGCCACCACCGAGGAGGAGCCATGACCACGTCCACCACGGCCCACGACACGTTCGTCGTCGAACGCCGGTACGACGTCCCGGTCGACCGGGTCTTCCGGGCCTGGGCCGATCCGCAGCTCAAGGCCCGCTGGTTCGCCGGCTCGACGGACGTCCTGGGCGAGGACTACCACCTGGATTTCCGGGTGGGTGGTCGCGAGGTCAACCGGGGTGGTCCGCCGGGCGGTCCCGTCTACACGTACGAGTCGGTGTTCCGCGACATCGTGCCGGAGCGGCGGATCGTCTACACCTACGAGATGCACGCCGACGACGACCGGATCTCGGTGTCGGTCGCCACGGTCGAGTTCCGCGGCGACGGGTCGACGACCCATCTCCGACTGACGGAGCAGGGAGTGTTCCTCGACGGCCACGACACCTCGGCCCAGCGCGAGGAGGGCACCCGGTCCCTGCTCGACTCGCTGGGCACCAGCCTGGAGGACGACGCCGGCTGAATGCGCCCTTGCTGTTGGGGTGACGGGGGTGACGAACGGCGCTCCGGTCGGGCCCCACGTTCTGCAGCCCCGGAACCGGGTCCGCCCGACCCGGTGCTAAGGATGTCCCCATGCCCATGGCCTCCACCCGCTCCGGACTGACCCTCGCCTATGACACCACGGGTTCGCCCGACGACCCTCCCCTGCTGCTCGTCTCCGGGCTCGGGACACAGCTCCTGTCGTGGGACGAGGGGCTCTGCGCCCTCCTGGCCGACGCGGGCCGGTACGTCGTCCGCTTCGACAACCGGGACGCCGGACTGTCGACGTCGTTCGATGATCGTCCCGTCGACGTGGCCGCCGTGTTCCGGGCGATGGCGGACGGCGACGTGGCGACGGCCCGGTCGCTGGTGCCCTACGACCTGAGCGACATGGCGCTCGACGCCGTCGAGCTGCTCGACTCCCTCGGCATCGACCGGGCCCATGTCGTGGGCGCCTCGATGGGCGGGATGATCGCCCAGACGATGGCCATCGAGCACCCGGGGAGGGTCCGCACCCTGACGTCGATCATGTCGACCACCGGTGAGCCGGACTACGGCCGGTCGACCCGGGAGGCACGCCAGGTGCTCCTCAGCCCCGCCCCCACGGACCGTGCGGCCTACATCGAGGACTCGGTCCGCTCGCTGGTGTGGCACTCCAAGCGGTACGCGGATCCCGACGAGGTCCGGGCCCTGGCCGCACGGTCCTACGACCGGTCGTTCCGCCCCGCCGGCACGGCGCGCCAGCTCGCCGCCGTGACGGTCAGCGGGTCGCGGGCCGACGGCCTCCGCACGCTGGACGTGCCGACCCTGGTCATCCACGGGCTCGACGACACGCTGATCGGGCCCTCGGGCGGCGAGCGCACCGCGGAGCTGGTGCCGGGCGCCGTGCTCCTGCTCGTGCCCGACATGGGCCATGACCGCCCGAAGCCCCTCTGGCCGGAGCTCGTCGAGGCGATCGTCGCGCACACGTCTGACTGACCACGACACGCCGGGCCTGGCCCCACTGCCTCGTGCCGGCTGACGACGGTGGGCCGGCGACGACATGGTCCGGATCGTGCCATCGTCTGGGCATGGTCGCATCGCCGCCGATGGGAGTCGCCAACCTCGCCGCATTCGTCGCCGCCACCGTCGGCCGTGCCGGCCGCGTCGAGGCGGTGCCCGGGGGCACCGTGGTGGCGAGCGCGGTGCCGGTGGCGAACGGCTATCTCAACGCCGCCTTCCGCAGCGACGGTGCCGTGCCGGCGGACGTGTTCCTCGACGCCGCCCGCACGGTCTTCGCCGACGTCGGCACGCCCTATGTGGTGTGGGTGGAGTCGACCGATGCCGAGCTGCTTACGGCGGCCGGTGCCGCCGGCGGCCTGGCGGACACCACCGACACCACCGACACCCCGGCCATGGTGGTGACCGGGCCCGTGGCCCGACCGTCCCGTGTGGACGTCCGACCGGTCAGGGGGGACGCCGACCGGGCGACCTTCGTCCGACTGTGCGAGAACGGCTACGGCATGGCCGGCCTGGCGTGGCTGCTCGAGAGCCAGGGGTGCCTGGACGCCCCCGGGACGACCTGGGCGATCGCCTCGGCCGACGGGGTCGACCGGAGCGTGGCCTGCGGGTTCTCCGACGGAACCACCGGGGGGATCTACTACGTCGCGACGCCGCCCGAGCACCGCGGACGTGGCGCAGCGTCCGCCGTCACCGCGTGGCTCACCAACCGACTGCTCGACGGCGGCGCCTCCCGGGTGACGCTCCAGGCGAGTGAGGCGGGACGCCCCGTCTACGAGCGCCTGGGCTTCACCACGCCGGGCACCTTCCGGCGCCACACCTTCGACGAGCCGACCTGAACCACCCGCCCGGCACGCCGGCGGTCAGGGCCCGAGTGCCCCCACGATCACCTCGCCGAGCTCCACCGGGCGGGTGAACTGAGGCCAGTGACCCGTCGGCAGGTCCACAAAGGTGACGTCGCGGAGCGCGGCCAGCTCGACCAGGTCCGGGTCGCCACCCTCCATCCAGCCGCGCAGCTGGTCGGCCGTGAACTCGCAGGCCACGACGGTGGCGGGCACGTCGAGGCGGCGGTCGTCGACGAGTACCTGGGGATCGGCGGCCACCGCCGCGGGCTGCGGCACCGCCCGGGCGCGGAACCGCGCGCGGAGGGAGTCGTCAAGGTCGACGAGGTCCTCCGCGTCGAAGGCGGACCAGTCGGGCAGTGGGATCTCCCCGTCGACCACCGGGAGCCCGGCGTTGATGGCGCGGCCGGCCGGCAGCGGCACCGTGTCCACGTGGACCACCCGGGCGATGCGATCGGGGCGCGCATCGGCTGCGGCATGGGCCACGGGTCCGCCACCCGAGTGACCGACCAGGACCACCGGTCCGGCGATCCGGTCGACCGCCCCGACCACGGCGTCGACGTGATCGGCGAGGCGGATGCCCCGGCGGTCGGCATCCGGCGACTGCAGGCCGGGGAGGGTCAGGGCATGGACCACGTGACCGGTCCGTTCGATGGTCGGCACCACCTCGTCCCACGACGTCGCGTCGAGCCAGAATCCCGGGATCAGGACGACGTCCACCGGTCCATTGTACGGTCACTCCGTCCGTCCGGACCGACGGCGGGGCCCGCACCGGCAGGTCGGTCGCCGCTTTGCCGGCGGGTCAGCCGGCCGGCGGCGGGTCAGCTGGCGGTTCGGCTGGCGGGTCGGCCGGGGAGAACTCCCCGGACCGCATCAGCCCGGCCACGGCCTCCCCGCCCCCGGGCCGGGCCGACAGGTCCTCGACCACGCCCCGGCGGTCCGCCACCGACTTGTTCTGGCTCAGCTTGGCCTTGGCCTCGACCCGATCCACGATGATCTCGAAGGCGACGATGCCCCGGGCCAGCCTCTTCACGTAGTCGTCGGGGGCGTCGGCGACCCGCCAGGGCTCCGGGCGGGTCGCCTCGTGGACGTCGGTGAGGTCGGTCACCACGGCGAGGGTGGTGGCCGCGTCGTCGGTCAGGCGGAAGGTGCCGTGGGCGTGGACCTCGACGAAGTTCCACGTCGGCACCACCCGGCCCGTCTCCACCTTCGAGGGGTAGGCGGACGGCGACACGTAGGCATGGGGGCCGACGAAGAGCGCCAGCGCGGGCACGCCGGCGGCGCCGATCCCGGCCTGCGGGTTGGTCCGGGCCAGGTGGCCCCGCAGCCGCCACGGACGGCCGTGGTCCGGGACGTCGAGGAGCAGCGGCACGCTGGAGGCCGCGAACCCTCCGTCACCGGTGGTCACGACCTGGGCGAACGCCAGGTCGCGCACGAGCCGGGCGATCACCCCCGGGTCGGTGACCTCGAACGCGGGCGACCGGTTCACGGTGACGTCACAGCATGCGCCGTTCCGCGGCCCAGTTGGTCAGCTGGTAGCGGTTCGCCAGCTGCAGCTTGCGCAGCACGGCCGACACGTGGCTCTCCACCGTCTTGGTCGAGATNNCGGGGGGTCAGCTGGTCGAGCTCGGGATCGAAGCTCGGCGCCGGGGCCGGCCCCTGGGCGGGATCGGCGAAGGCATCCAGTACGAAGCCCGCCAGACGGGGGGAGAACACGGCGTCGCCCTCGGCGATCCGACGGATGGCGTCCACCAGGTCCGGGCCCGAGATGTGCTTGGTCACGTAGCCCCGGGCACCGGCCCGGATGACGTCGATGACGTCCTCGGCCGCATCGGACATCGACAGGGCCAGGAACGCCACCGACGGCGCCACCGGCAGTACCTGCTCGAGCACCGCCCGCCCGCCACCGCCCGGCATGTGCACGTCGAGGAGCACCACGTCCGGGGTGCGCTCGAGGATCAGCTCGACCGCGGCGCCCACCTCGTCGGCCTCCCCCACCACGTCGACGGCGTCACCCAGCTCGGCCCGGATCCCGGACCGCACCAGGGCGTGGTCGTCGACCACGAACACGCGCAGCGGCTCCGGTCCGGTCACGTCGTCGACGCGGGGCGGGGCAGGACCAGCTCCACCTCGGTGCCCGCGCCGGGCACGCTGTGGACGGCCACGCTCCCGCCGGCGCGCTCCATCCGCTCGACCATCGAGTGGGCGATCCCCTGACGGTCGTCGGGCACGAGGGCGGGGTCGAATCCCACTCCCAGGTCACGCACGTAGGCCGACACCGTGGTCGGTTCGACCTCGACGAAGACGGCCACCTGGGGGCAGCCCGACCACTTGGCCGCGTTGATCGTGGCCTCGCGGCAGGCGCCGACCAGGGCGGCGACGCCGTCGTCCATCGGGCAGTCCCCCACCACGATGAGTTCCACGCCGACGCCGTAGGTGTCCTCGACCTCGCGCTCGACGGCGGCGACCGCGTCGGTGATGGTCTCGCACCGTTCACCCCGGCGCCCCAGGCGTTCGGGGTCGAAGAGCCAGTGGCGGAGCTCGCGCTCCTCGCTCCGGGCCAGCCGCACCACCTCGTGCGGGTCGCCCGCCGCCTTCTGGATCAGCGACAGGGTCTGGAGCACCGAGTCGTGCACGTGGGCGGCCATGTCCGCCCGCTCCTGGGCCCGCACCCGCTCCCGCCGTTCGGTGGAGAGGTCGCGCAACGTCCGGACCCACCACGGGGCGAAGAGGATGAGGAACCCGGCCACGAACAGGACCGTGCCGACGAGGACCCCGAACGCCGCGCCGCTGAAGCTGTTGGTCCGGGACAGTTCACCGAGTCCCACCGCGATCAGCACGAGGCCGGCCACGGCCCGCAGCGCCACCCGCCGCCACCTCGGCGACGAGCGGGACACCCCCGGTGCGGTGTTGAGGCGCTCGCGCAGTCTGGTCGTCTCGGCGGGCGAGGCGCCCCGCCACACCACGATCACCCCGACGGCCCCCACCAGCAGCGTCAGCGTCGGCACACCGACGTCGGTCACGCCCAGGGAGCGGGTCACGAAGAGCACGGCGAACAGCGCGGTGGTGAGGGCGAGCACGATCTGCAGTTCCCGCCGGTCGGCGACCACCCGGGACGCGATCGACTCGTCCTCGTCGGCGACGGGCACGAACACCCACATCGCCACATAGACGAGGATGCCGATCCCGCCGAGGAAGACGGACAGCACGGCGATCACGCGCACCGTGGTGGTCGACACCGCCAACCGCGCGGCCAGGCCGGCGCACACGCCGCCCAGGATGCTGTCGTCGGCGGAGCGGAGGAACGGGCGGACCGGGCGCCGTCGGGAGGGCGCGGCGGGACCGCCGGATCCGCCCGGCGCGGCCGGGTCGTCGCCGGTGTCGACGGCTGGGGAGGGACGGTGGCGTGCGATGCCCCAATCCTTGCACGGGGACCCCGCCCTGGCGATGGGGGACAACCCTGAGGCCACCGTCCGGGCCCGCACCCGACCCGGGGATGTCCCCGATTGTCGCCGGACGCCGCAGGGCGCACAGTGCCGGTATGACCGTCACCGAGGAACTGCCGACCGGACCGCCCTCCGACGTGCCCCCGGAGCCGCCCGCCGATGGGCCCCCGGGGCCGCCCCCGGGGTCACCGGAGCCCTCTCCCCTGCACCGCAGCCGGACGAAGCACCTGGTCGCCGGCGTGTGCGGCGGCATCGCCGAGCGGTTCGAGGTCGACGTCACCATCGTCCGCGTCGCCTTCGTCGTCGCCGCCTGTCTGTGGGGCGTCGGGGTGGTCGTCTACCTCGCCCTCTGGGCGCTCGTCCCGCTGCCGGCCGACACCGGCTCGGACCCCGCGTCGGCAGCCGCCGAGGAGCCGTCCGGTCCACCCTGGGTCTCCTACGTCCTGCTGACCGCCGCCCTCTTCCTCGGGCTCGTCATCAGCACCTCCTGGTGGGGAGGCCCGCAGTGGGGCGGCGGCCTCGGACTGGCCTGGGTGCTCGTCCTGTTCGTCGTCGTCGTGGTGGCGCTGCGGCGGCCCGCCCGGCGTCCCACCATCGGCCGGGCGCTGCTGACCCTGGCGGTGATCGTCCTGAGTCTGCTCATCCTCGTCACCGGGGCGTTCTTCGGTGCGGTGGCCATGACCGGGGTGCCGCTGACCGGTGGGATAGGCCAGCGCGTCGTGCAGCCGACCACGCCGTCCGAGCTGCAGTCGACCTACCGCATGGCCATCGGCAGCCTGACCGTCGACCTGACCCACGTCCCCCTCGGCACCGCCCCGCACACCGTGATCGCCTCCGTCGCCGTCGGCCAGCTGGTCGTCGACGTCCCCCGGGGCGCGGTCGTCGACGTCGACGCCCACAGCGGGATCGGCGACGTCGACTACGGCGACTCCGGACCCGCGGCGTTCGCCGCGCCGCTCACGGCGTTCGGCCCGGCCCGACCGCAGCTCGTCATCGACGCCCAGGTCGGGATCGGTCAGATCCGGCTGCAGCGGGGTGACCTCTGACGGCCGCCCGGCCGTCGGTCGACCCGTCCCACGGCCGGCCGTTCAGTGGCCGGCGTCGGTCCACTCGTCCGTGGTCATGACCGCGGCCTGGCGCGGGAAGACCTTCTCGAGGAGCACCCGGTGGACCTCGGGGTCCGTGTCCGCGCAGGCGTCGCTCAGCACGGTGAGGTCGAAGTCGAGGTCCGCGGCCTGGCGGAGGGTGGACAGCACCACCCCGCTGGTGGAGATCCCGGTCAGCACCAGCGACGTGGCATCGAGCGACCGGAGGACGACGTCGAGGTCACTCCCGGCGAAGGCACTGACCCGCTTCTTGACGACGACCACGTCGTCGGGCGCCGGGGCCACGGCGGTGTGGATCCGGGTGGCGGGGTCGTCGACCGACATGTCGGGGCGGCCGGCCAGCGCCGAGAACACCCGGTTGCGCGGGTTGAGGTCACCCCCGCCCGGCCGGAACGCCACCCGGACGTAGACGACCGGCAGCCCGGCCGACCGGGCGTGGCCGACCGCGGCGCCGACCCGCTCGAGCAGCGCGGCCGCCCCGTCCGGGATCCGTCCGACGATGCCGTTCTGCACGTCCATGACCAACAGTGCGGTGGTTGCCATGCCCCCGTTGTAGCCGCTGCGGCGCGGCCGACCCCGTCGCCCGGGCCCGGTCGCCCGTCCGTCAGCCCTCGAGGGCCACGTTGAACATCCACCGCACCCCGAACCGGTCGAGGCAGGTGCCCCAGAGCGAACCCCACGGCATGGGACTGAGCCCGGTGGCGTCCTGGCCACCGTCGGACAGTGCGGCGTAGAGGCGCTCGGCCTCCTCGCGCGTGTCCGGCTCCAGGTTGAGCGTGGAGTTGTTGCCGACCCGCACCACCTGGCCCATGGACTCCAGCATGTCGGTCCCCATCAGCACGTGGCCGGCCAGGATGGGCAGTTCGACGTGCAGGACCTTCGACCGTTCGGCCTCGGGGAGCTCGGGTGCGCCGGGCCCGGCCGGCATGTCGCCGAAGCGCTGCAGGGGAACGGAGAACTCCGTGCCGAAGACCGAGGCGTAGAACTCGAACGCCTCCTCGGTGTCCCCCTGGAAGTTGAGGTAGGTACTGACTCGGCTCACGGTGGGCTCCTCCACTCGGGATCACTGGGGATCGTCCGTGGTCATCGTGCTGCAGTCCGCGACCTGGTGCAAGGGCCGGTGCAAGGGCCGTGCGGGTGCCGGGTCGGGTCGGTGCCGGGTCAGTCAGGGAGGATGCCGGTGGCCGAGGTGGCGACGAAGGTCGCCACCAGGCGCCTGTCGTCCACCATGGACTGCCGGAAGGCGGCCCAGTCCTCGTGCTCGCCGTTGCCGCGGCGGTAGTACTCGACCAGGCGGTCCACCACCTCGTCGTCGGGGGCCTGGGCCACCGGGCTCAGCTCCACGGTGCCGTCGAGGCCCACCCACGTGAAGGGATCGTCGCCCGGCACGAACAGGGCCGCACGAGGGTCCCGACGCAGGTTGCGGGTCTTGGCCCGGTCGTCCGTGACCGAGATGGTGAACCGGTCACCGTCGGCCGCGAAGAAGATCACCGACTGTTGGGGCCGGCCGTCGGCCCGGAGGGTGGTCAGGACGGCGTTCCGCCGACCGGCGGCGAATTCGAGGGCACGTGCGAGGTCCATGTCAGCACTGTACGGCGACGGCCCGGCGGACGGTGCGGCTGTCCGGCCCGGCGCCGGCGCCGGCGCCGGCGGGACGCCGTGACGGCTCAGCCCGGGGCGAAGTGGGGATTGTGGATGAAACCCACGATCGTGCCGTCGGGGCGCCGGACGGTGGCCGTCACGATCCCCTCCCCCACCTCGGTGGCCGGCACGTGCACACTGCAGCCGGCACCGAGGGCGGCACCCACTGCGGCCGACACGTCCTCGACGCCCCAGTAGGTGAGGGCGCCGTCGGCCGGGTCGGCGTCGGGCAGGAGGCCGAGCTCGTAGCCGGCCACGTCGAACCCGACGTAGAAGGGCTCCTCGAAGTAGGGCCCGACGCCGATGAACGCCGTCCACCACGCAGTGGATGCGGCCAGATCGGGAGCGGGGTAGATGACGGTGCGCAGACCGAGCAGGGGTACGGGCATGACCCTGTTCTACCCCGGGGACCGGTGGCCGGCACCGGGGCGATCCCGGTGCCGGCCCGACATCAGGTGCTC
Source organism: Acidimicrobiaceae bacterium (assembly GCA_003157945.1). The sequence continues at coordinate 17,707 of PMFY01000097.1, forward strand.
CGGTCCTCGATCTCCCACGCATGGTCGAGCACGTGCCATGCGAACCGACGGAGGGCGTACCCGACCGGCCAGGCACCGCCCGTCTCGGCGTCGAGGAGCGCCGCCGTCACGACGTCGCGCTGCTCGGGCCAGGGGGTCCGGGGCGGCGTCCGGGCCCGGACCTTGGGACAGTAGGCCCGCTCGGCCTCCCGCACGTGGGCCACGACCGCGTCACGGTCGCGCCCGCCCCCTCGGGGGCCCTTGCGCAGCTCGGCGGGCGCCGACGACGCGATCCGGTCGAACGTGACCCAGGCGTCCCGGAGCAGGTCCACCTGACGCTGGCGTCCGACCGGCGACAGCGGCTCCTCGTCCCAGGGACCGCGGGCGTCCGGAGCGCCGAAGTCGGTCGTCCGGTTCCCGGGCACCGACCCGACGACCTCGAGCGGCCCGTCCGCCCGAGGTGCGGTCACGGCGGCCCGGTAGCGCCCCCGGTACTCCTCGAGCTGGGCCAGCGCGGCATCGCCCGACCGGGCGCGGCGCGCCCAGCCCGGCCAGTCGAGGGCGACGGCGA
>PMFY01000138.1 GCA_003157945.1 Acidimicrobiaceae bacterium
GACACCGTCATCCGTCCGCTCCAGGCCCCCGAGCTGGTGGGGACGGAGGACGACGGCGCCTCCGGGGTCCCGGTCCCGGTCGACGGGGCCGCCCGGCCGCCGAGCTGATCGGACCGGTCGGCGCCGGGGCCCGCCCCCGGGGGCGGCACTATCGTCGTCAGGATGCCGAGAGCGAGCCGCCGACGTCGTCGCACGCGCACGCGCGGCCTCGGCCAGTCGGTCCTCGTCGCCATCGCCGCCACCGTCACCCTGGTGCTGGTGGGCGGGTCGCTGCTGGCGATACACACCCAGTCGCAGGGCTACCGCACCGCGACGACGACCGCCTACCTCGCGCTCGCCGACCCCGTGGGCCAGGCCTCGGCCCGCACCGGTGCCCGATTGGCGACGCTTATGGACGGCGCGGCATCCCTGCCCGACACCGCGGCCCCGGCCACGGCCCGCGGCATCCTCCAGGAGGGGCTCGACTCCGCGGTGCGGGCGACGTCCGACCAGGCGGTCCAGGCCCGGAACCTGTCCTCCCCTCCTCCGGAGGACGACCTGGCACCCCGGTTCACCCAGGTCATGACGCTGCGGGCCACCGCGACGTCGGCACTCCGGTCGACCGTCGACCGGCTGCTCGGGATGCAGCCGCTGCCCATCGCCGGGGCACCGTCGACCACTGCGCCGAGCGCCCCGACCACGCAGATCTCCGCGACCCAGGCGGCGACCGAGCTGGCGGCCGAAGGACAGACCTTCGAACAGGCCGACGACCTGTTCCGGTCGGTGCGGGCGGCGGCCGCCACCTACCGACCGACCCGCCGCCTGCAGCCCTCGGTGTGGGTGCCCGCGCCCACCTCCACCGCTCCGCTCGGCAGCACGGAGCTCGGAGCCGCGGCCGGCGCCCTCGCCTCGTCGCCGGCGCTCGCGGCCTTCCATCAGCTGGTCGTGACGGCGGTGGGGATCAACCCGCCGGCCGTCCCTTCGGGCGGCATCGGTTCGGCGTCGACCTCGTGCGCGACCCCGACGTCGGTCGTGCCGACGGCGACGCCCGCCGTGGTACCGCCGACGGGCACCCTCGGGACCTCGGTCACGGTCACCAACTGCGGGAACGTGCCCGAGTTCGGTGTGCGCGTGTCGGTGACCGTCGCCCCGGCCGACGTCCCCGGTCAGGCGGCGCCTCCGGCCGGCGCACGGGGTGGACGGAGCTCGGCGCTGGTGGCCGTGGCGTCGGGGTCCTCGTCGGCACCGTCGCTGGCGCCCCTGCCCGTGGCCCACGGGCACCGGTACACGGTCACCGTCGAGGTGTCGGTCCCCCCGGGCCAGACCGACACGGCCGGCTCGTCCCAGCAGTTCCTCGTCTACGTCACGCCGTGACCCATCGTCACCGGGGCCCGGTTGGTCGGGGTCCCCAGGTCAGCATCTAGGATTGGGTCGAACGAGGAAGACGAACCCGATGGAGGGATAGAGGCGCGTGGCCGAGAGCATCACGATCACCGACAACCGCACGGGGCAGTCGCTCGAGATCCCCTTGGAGAACGGGGGTGTGTCGGCGGCCGAATTCTCCAAACTGCTCCCCGGCGTCTGGTTCTACGACCCGGGCCTCACGGCCACGGCGGCCTGTGAGAGCTCCATCACCTATCTGGACGGCGACGCCGGCATCCTCCGCTACCGGGGCTATCCGATCGAGCAGCTGGCCGAGGACTCGACGTTCCTCGAGGTGGCCTACCTGCTCCTGAACGGCGAGCTCCCGACCACCGACGAGTTCGAGGTGTGGGAGCGCGAGATCACCCTCCACACCTTCATCCACGAGAACGTACGCAAGCGCTTCCTGGAGGGCTTCCACTACGACGCCCACCCCATGGGGATGCTGGTCTCGGCGGTGGCCGCCCTCTCCACCTTCTACNNNNGCCGTTCGTCTACCCGGACAACTCCCTCCCGTTCACCTCGAACTTCCTGTCGATGATGTGGAAGATCGCCGAGCCCCGCTTCGAGGCCGACCCCGTCCTCGCCCGTGCCCTCGACGTGCTGTTCATCCTCCACGCCGACCNNGGCCGCCGCCGCCGCCGCCCTGTACGGCCCGCGGCACGGCGGTGCCAACGAGGCGGTCATCCGCATGTTGACCGACATCGGCTCGATCGACAACGTCGAGCCCTTCATCGAGTCGGTCAAGTCCGGCGAGGGTGGGAGGCTGCAGGGCTTCGGCCACCGGGTCTACAAGAGCTACGACCCCCGGGCCAAGATCATCAAGCGCACCGCCGACGAGGTCTTCAGCATCACGGGCAAGAACCCGCTCCTCGACATCGCCCTGAAGCTCGAGGAGATCGCCCTGTCCGACGAGTACTTCACCTCGCGGAAGCTCTACCCGAACGTCGACTTCTACTCCGGCCTCATCTACCAGGCCATGGGGTTCCCGCTCGAGATGTTCCCCGTGCTCTTCGCCATCCCCCGCACCGCCGGATGGTTGGCCCACTGGCAGGAGATGCTCAACCAGGACTCCAAGATCACCCGGCCCCGCCAGCTCTACATCGGCGACGACGAGCGGAACTACGTGCCGATCGCTGAACGCTCGTAACGTCGGGCGGTCGCCCCGCCCCACCTACGATCCGGCCGGCCGCTCCACCAGGCGCATCAGACCCTCCTGGACCATGGAGACGGCCAACGTCCCGTCCCTCGTGAACATGAAGCCCCGGGCCAGCCCGCGCGCCCCGAACGACGAGGGGCTGTCCATGTCGTAGAGCAGCCACTCGTCCGCCCGGAAGGGCCGGTGGAACC
>PMFY01000017.1 GCA_003157945.1 Acidimicrobiaceae bacterium
TTGGTGATGATGTCCGAGAACGAGTTGCTATGTGCCATCAGTCGAAGTCTCCATCCTCATCCATCGCGGCCATCGCATCCTGTCGGGCATACGGGTCGCAGATCAGTTCGGTCGAGTCCCCGCCGAACCTCGGGAAGCCATCCTTGGCAGACGGCGGTCGGTAGCCGGGGCCGTTCCCGTTGGCCCGCATACGGGCTCCGGTCTCGGTGATCTCCGGCCTGCCGTTCGCAACCATGACGTCAGTCTGCCCGAACCGCGGCCCGGAGTCCAGCATCCCCCGTCAAGGCTGGGGAGAAGCGACCGGGCGGGGGGCGAATCCGGTTCCGTTGGCACCGTTCCACGGGCCCCATCCACCGATGGCGATGTCGACGAGGTAGGCCAGGAAGGATGCCATGAACCAGATGAACCATTGGACGGAGAACAGCATCCCGGAGGAGGCGGCACCGGCGATGATGCCGAACACGGCGAGAACGATTGCAGCGAGTAGGAACAGGGAGAGTCTCATGGGCCGAGTCTCTACCCATTCTGAATCGAAAGCAATCGGCCTCGCGCGCATCAGTTACCGCGGACGTAAGCAGGGACTCTCGCGGTTAGCAATCGGTCATTCGACCAGAGGGCAAGCCGCCCGGAGGGCGGTGCGGCAGTGGTCTTTCCCGCTCGCTTCGCTCGCTCAGCGGATCCCGCATCCTCACCCATTTCTCAGAGCCGCATCTTGCCGCGAGCGCACCAGGACTTTTCCCCCGACACTGTCGGTTGGGCGCGCACCGAGGGCCCTGCAACGGGTAGTAACACCGGTCGTGGAGACCCGGGCGGAGGGGCTATCGGGAGGGGTCCGCACCTTCCGACACACCCTGGGGATATGCTGGGGAAGGATACGAAACCCGGCAGGTCTTGTACTCCCGAACGATCCCCCGCCATCCGTGGTGGGGGATCTTCGCGTCTGCAGTTGCTGGCCTACTCAGATGTTGGTCTCCGCCTCCCACTTGCCGTAGTAGGTGCCGTCCTCGTCCTGTTGCCAGGAGTAGACGTGGTTCTCGAACTTGGAACCGGGAGCCGCAGGGACCTCTACGAACAGTCCCTTGAGCGGAACCTCCACGCCGTCGAACGGTCCTCCTCGGAGCAATGCGTGAGTTGGTCTGGTGTCAGTGTTCATGACCTGTTCCTGGTCCTTTCGCTTGTGGTTTTCCGACGCTTCCCTTGGCCTGTGAAGCTGCTGCCGCCGCCGCTATCTGTTGCTGCTGCATCCGCTGGAGCACCGCCTCCCAGTCGGTGACCTGATGGGCCTGCAGGACAAACTGCTGGTCGACAGCGTGCATGGCGAACAGGGCGTCGGCTTCCGCGATGCGGGCCTGCCGGGAGGTCGGTCGGTCCGACCCGGCCGAGACGTTCAGCGAGAACGTCAGGGGGGTCAGGTCGTACTTGCCCGTCTCCATATCGCGACTCGGGGAGTAGAAGTGCCTCGAGGCGAGGAGCAGGGACGTGTCCGCACCCTTGTCGCCCACGATCGCCACCACCCGGGGGGTCGTGTAGTTCTGGGCGATGAGATGGCAGAGCAACGTGCCCGACGTCGTGAGGGCCAGTTCCATGTTCCGCTGGCTGGCCCGGATGGACACGAACCCCGCCTCCTGGGCCGACTGCATCGTCTGGGCCGCCTGGCGACCGGTGGACAGTGCGCCCTTCTGGGCCTGGCTGAGACCGGAGATGTTCTCCATGATCTGCCGCCAGAGGTTGATGAGACCCATGACGTCACCGGACATCTGCGGCGGCGGGAGCCACGAGGGCTTGGCGCCCTGCGTGTTGGCCACGGCCGAGTCCATGGTCAGTCGGGCGCCGGCCCGGTTGATGATCTGGGTCCGTCCGAGACCGGAGTTGGCGACGTCCATGAAGATCGGGTTACCGGTGAGCTCGGCCGAGCTCTGCATGGCTTGGAGCAGGCGGTCGATGGCCACCTGGCACGGGGCCAGGTACGTGACGATGGGCACCGGCCAGAACTCCCCGGTCTCGTCATCGACGTAGCGCGAGTACGGGTGGTGGTTGTGCTGCCACAGGTCGGTGGCCGTGGTGTCGAGCAGGACGTGACGGCCGGAGTAGACCACGACGCGCCATTCGTCGGAGACCACCATCTCGGTCTCGCCCTGCAACGGGTCGGTGGTCTTGCGCTCCGAGACGACGTTCTCCCGGATCCAGCACTCGTAGACGTTGACGCCGTCCATGAGCACGTCCTCGGCCGGCTGAGTGCCCTGTCCCGGCCGGCCCCACGGCGTCCCCTCGTTGCCGGGGATGTTGCCCGGGACCACCATGCGGTCGGCCATGTTGCCGTTCGGCGTCGGGCGGCGGGGCAGTGCCCCGGTGTCCCCGGTCATGGCCGCGTCCTCGAGGAGCGCCCGGGAGGTCTCGGGGAACTTCCGCTCGAGCTCGTCGTAAGTCATGCGACGGACCTCGAACAAGTAGCTCAGGTCGTCCATGCTGGTCGCGTTGGGATCGGGGTAGATCAGCCACGGGTCGATCCGCTTGAGCGTCACGTCACCGAGTCCCCCGGCCTGACCGGAGTCCCAGCACGACTTGAGGATCCCCGCACCGCACAGGGCCGAGTCCCACAGGATCAGCGTCTGCTGGCGATACCACCCCTGGGTCTGCCACGACGAGGCGAGGAGGAGCTCCATGTGGTGGGAGACCTTCTGCTCGAACTGGGCGTACTGGCTCTGCGGGTCGACGGCCGGGTAGACGGTGAAGTCCACCTTCTGGTCGGTCATCCAGGCGATCCGGTTACGGATGATCGGGTAGATTTCCGAGTCCTTCACCCCGGACCCGGGACGGAGCGACGACCCCGATCCGCGGTTGAAGGTCAGTCGGTAGTTCCGGACCCACTCCGCATGGCGGGAGGCCTTGGCGTCCTTGGCCTGCTGGTAGAGCTCGTCCAGCTTGGCCGTAAGCAGGTACATCTCGAACTCGTCGAGCTCGGCCTCATCGGGAGCGATCATGGTCATGGCTGAATCCCTGCTTTCGACTTCTCCTCTTTCATGCGGTCAATATCCGCATCGGTGATTCCACAGGCGTCCTTGTCGCGGTAGTCGACGGGTTGGATGTCGACCGCCATCCCGGACTCCCTCGACTGGCGCTCGGACTCCCGGGCGAACTCACTCTTGAGCTCAGCCATCGACCCGACGTACTTGCCGACCGAAGGGTTGTAGCCGCCGGTGAACGAACTGGCCTGCGTGCGAACCCTCCATCGACGGCGGCTCGAGAGGCCGCAGTTGGGGCACGGGTGGCGGTCGCCACGCTGCATCGTCTCGAAGTGACCGCACGAGTCGCACATGTACTCATAGAAGGGCATCAGTACCCACCGTCATCCATCGCGTCCCACCATGGAACTCCCCCGATGTCGTTGTGCTGCCGCGGCGCCACAGCGGCAGGCGGCTCGAACACGTTGCCGGCGAGCTCGAGCTTGTAGGACTGGAACATCTCATCGGGGTCACGGGCACCCTCGAGCTCGAGGCAGATGGTCCCGACCGCGATGGCCAGCGACGTGACCGCGTCGTCCTTGCCCTTCTCCGACGCCGGTCCGAGTTCGCCATAGCGCAACGATACATAGTTGGCCATCTGGTCGTAGGTGACCTCGTCGTGAATCGTGAGCATCTTCTGTCCGAGCAGGTCGATCACGAAGGCGATGGCCATCTGCTTGCGCTGCCAGTTCATCGACCACCCGAAGGAGTTGGTCATCGACCCGGGCAGGCGGTCGGCCTGCCGGTAGCGCCAGACGTTCGGGTAGAACATCTTGGACGTGAGGATGTTGATGGACGAGAGCCCACCACCCTCGATCTCGCAGTTGACCGTGGCCGTGTTGTAGTAGTACCCGAGCTCGGCCAGGCGGTCCGCGAAGGCCACCGGCTCGCAGTGCCCGTGCCAGACGGCCACCTGCTCGAACGTGTGGCGGTTGAGCACCTGGATACAGGCGGGATCCCCCCACGTCGTCCGGGTCGGGTCGCCGGCCACGACGTACTTTTGGGACGGGTGCGGGTGCTTGAAGATCGTCAGGTTGGTGGTCGAGTCCTTGTGGAACCGGCCCTGGGGCTGGGTCGGGTCCCGGATGGGCGAGATATACCCCTGGGATCCCTTGCGCTCGTCGTAGCACTCGTCGAGCCGGTCGAGCGGGAAGATGTTGCGGCCGGTGGTCAGGAACGCCTCGTGGTCGTCGTTCGGGTACTCCTGCTGGAACTGGGAGACGTCGTTGCCGCACTTGTTCCGGATGCACCACCGGCGCCACGCCAGCTGCGGGAGACCGATCCCGTCGAACTTGGCCATCATCTCCCGCTCGTCCTTGGTCAGATCCCCGTAGCCGAGGGTCGTCTCGGGAAACGAATACTCCTCGTGCAGAAACCAGGGGAAGAACAGGGGGATGTAGTCCGAGTCACCGGCCTTGGCGGCGAACCACTCCTGGTGGAACCAGTTGCCCGCACCGTTGGCGGTGGACTCGAGCACGACGATGGTGCCCGGCTTGTCAGGGACGGCCTGCTTGAGCGAGAGCATCAGTCCCTCGGGGTCGGGGTAGAACGCGACCTCCGAGCAATGGACGGCGTGGATGGTCTGGCCACGGCCGACCTCCTGGCCCTTGGCGGTGGCGATCTTCATCGACGACCCGGTCTCGTTCCATGCCAGCCGGCGGACGGACTTGTGGGACTCGGTGAACAGGGCCTTGAAGGGCCAGTTGTCCCACATCAGCTTGGTCATCTCGAACAGGTACTCCGAGTCCGCCGTCGACTTCGACAGCACGAGGGAGTTGGCGCCCGGGTGCATGAAGCACCAGTTGAGGAGGACCGCCTCCGAGACCGTAGAGATACCCAGCTGCCGGCCCTTGAGCACGATGAGCCGGATGGGCTTGCCGGCGTTGTAGAGCTCCTGGATCTTCGCCGCGAACTGCTTTTGCGCCCAGGCGAACGGCGTCTCGAGATCCAACGGCTCAATCGTCAGATCCTTGGTTTTGATCTTCATCTGCCGCAGTAGAGGCGACAAACGCATCTGGGTCTTGGACTGCAAGGTCGTCGTCATCTCCGCCTCCGGTCATCTGTCCCATGAGATCCAGCACGTCCTGGCGGAGATTGCCGATGGTCTCCGGGTTCTGACGGGCGGTGAGTGACATCGTCTTGGACAGGATGGCCATGATGAACCGGGTCCGCACCGAATAGGGGGCGTCGTAGATCATGGTCTTGGCCTGCTCGAACGCCTCCCANNGGGTCGATCTCGAATGCCTTGGCGATGGCGGTGGGCGGGACGCCGACCTCGAGGAGTCGGTCTACCACTCCGACAAACTCCGATTCGTTCACTGAACATGACTCGTTTTCTCGACTCGCACCAGTAGGGCACAACTGAACGCTCCCCGGAGGGTACTTGCCTCGTCCGCGAAGGTGTCAGGAATGAGCAGGACGACCCGCATCTCCCCGGTGGAGATGAACTCGGCCTTGTTGAGCTTCGCCTCGAAGGTCGCCTTGTCGAACGTGGTCACTCCCGAGACCGCCCCGCCCCGCTTGTAGGAGACGGCCCGGGGCGGGAGGTCCACTCCGGTGATGGCCTTGCCCTGGTCGGTGCCGGCCCACTGGCGGACCAGTTCGACGTCTATGGGGTTGCCGTGTCCAGTCCGGAGGCGTTCTGCAGCTGCTCCGAGGGACTTGGCCAGATTCCCGCCTCCTCGGCCTCCCGGAGCAGGTTGTCCTGAATCGCCTGCGGCAGCCCGGACCAGACGTCGTCGGGCGTCAGCGAGGTCTCGGGCGGCTTCTCGATCACGAGCTCCTGCGAGGTCTCCGGGATCGGCCGCCCCAGGATCACCATCTCCGTCAGGGTGGTCACCATCCCCACCACGGTCGCTTGCTGGGCGATCCCCTCCCGCATCGCCTCGACGGCCAGCGTCGTCTGCTTGCCCGCCGAAATCGAGTGTTGGCCGGCCGAGTCCATCGTCCACCAGATCAGAAAGCCCGCCACCGTCAGGCTCGCCAAACAGATCGTCGTCAGACAGACCACCAGGGCCACCATNNAGCACATCCTGTCATGACTGAGCAATCCGGTCAAGAAATGCCCGCCCGGTACTTTTCGGGCGCCGCCGTACGGGCGAATCTATATGGCTCATTCCGGTGTTTGGGCCTCGACCGCCAAAATAAAGAC
>PMFY01000174.1 GCA_003157945.1 Acidimicrobiaceae bacterium
GGGTGCGCCAGTCCATCCTCGGCCAGGTGATCACGGCGGTGCCGTGTCCCCGCTGCCAGGGCACGGGCCAGTCGATCGAGTCGCCGTGCACGGACTGCCGTGGTGAGGGCCGACGCACCGAACCGCGCACGCTGACCGTGGACATCCCGGCCGGGGTCGACGACGGGTCGACCCTCCGCCTGGCCGGCCACGGCCCCGCCGGCTTCCGGGGCGGGCCCAACGGCGCGCTCTTCGTCCACCTCTCGGTCGAGCCCCATCCGGTCTTCGAGCGTGCGGGGGTGGACCTCCACGCCTCGGTCCAGGTGTCGATGACCCAGGCCGCCCTCGGGACGGTGATCGGCTTCGACACCCTCGACGACGAGCGCGACCTCACCATCGCCCCCGGCACCCAGACCGGGGCGGTCGTCCACGTAAAGAACCTCGGGGTGCCGCGCCTGCGGGGCCGGGGACGTGGCGACCTCTAGGTCCACGTGGTGGTCGAGACCCCCACCGACCTCGACGACGCCCAGCGCCGGCTGCTGGTGGCCCTGGCCGAGGCCCGGGGCGAGCACCTGGAGGAGCCGCCGTCGGGCGACGGCCTCTTCTCGAAGCTGCGCTCGGCCCTGAGCTGACCGTGCGCGGCCGGTGACCCCGCCGGACGACGCGTCGGCGCGCCCGGCCGCCCCGGACCCGCGCCTGGTGGCCGCCGCCGCCATGGTGTTCGTGACCGACCCCCGGGCCCCGGTGGTCGACCCCGCCGACGCCCGGCACCTCCTCGACGTGCTGCGCCTCCGGCCCGGCGAGCCGGTCATCGCCTCGGACGGTTGCGGTGTCTGGGTCCCGTGCCGGGTCGGCCCGTCCACCGCCGGCCGGGGCGGGAGAGCGGCCGACCCGGGCAGCCTCCTGGTGCCCGAGGGGGAGGCCGTCACCTCGACGCCGGGGGGCCCGTCGCTGACCGTGGCCTTCGCTCCGGTCAAGGGGGACCGCCCCGAGTGGGTGGTCCAGAAGCTGACCGAACTGGGGGTCGACCGTGTCGTACCGCTCCGGGCGAACCGGTCGGTCGTCCGGTGGGAGGGGGATCGAGGCGACCGGCAGGTGGACCGTCTGCGACGGGTGGCCCGCGAGGCGTCGGCCCAGAGCCGACGGGTGTGGCTGCCCGAGGTGTCCGCGGTGTGCCGTCTCGATGCCCTGGTCGGCCTGACCGGCGTCGCTCCCGTCCTGGCCGATCCGGGGGGCGGACCGCCAAGTGTCGACCGCCCGGTGATCGCCGTGGGGCCCGAGGGTGGGTGGGACGACGACGAACGCGCCACCGTGAGAGGTTCCGTCGGGCTGGGACCCACCGTCCTGCGGGCCGAGACCGCGGCGGTCGTGGCCGGTGCACTCCTGTGTGCGCTCCGTTGCAGTGTGGTTCTACCCCTTGCGTAACCACGCTCCGTGAGGAAAACTGAAACCTGACAGGAAATCACGGGACAACGAGCACCCTGAGTGCCCGTGACGGAACGTGAGATCGACAAATGCTCTGCAGCGGGTTGGCCCGTGTGCCGGAGCTCGAGGGGCGACAGGTGGGGAGCGGAGGCGTGGCCATGACGGTGACCGACAAGACAGTCGTAGCAGTGGACGACGACGAGCAGGAGGAGGCGGCGAGGGTCGCCTACGCCCGGGCCGTCGGGTCACGGCTGCGCGCCATGCGCAAGCAGATGCGACTGTCGCTGCAGGCCGTCGAGGCCATGTCCGACCAGGAATTCAAGGCCTCCGTGCTGGGCGCCTACGAGCGGGGCGAGCGGGCCATCTCGGTGCCTCGGCTGCAGCGCCTGGCCAAGCTCTACGACGTGCCCGTGGACCAGCTGCTCCCGAACGACGATGCCGTGGCCGGCGGTCGCTGGGGCGCCGGATCGTCGGACGACAGCTCGTCGGGCGGCCGGCGGGCGGCGATTCCTTCGGGCGTGCCGGACAAAGTGGCGATCGACCTGACCAAGCTGCACACCGTGTCAGGGCCCGAGCGCGACCTGCTGCGCCGGTTCCTCAGCATGATCCAGGTCCACCGACAGGACTTCAATGGCCGGATGATCACCATCCGGGCCGAGGACGTGCGGGCCATCGCCTGCCTCTTCGGGGTGACGCCGGACAGTATGGGTGCCCGGCTCGACGAGCTCGGACTCCTCGTCGCGGTCTGATGAGCGACGGCCGGGGCGCGTCGATCAGCTGGCTGAGTACCAAGGAAGCCGCCGAACGGCTCGGGGTGACCTTGCGCAGTCTCTACCGGTTCATCGACGAGGGCGGGTTGGTGGCGTACAAGTTCGGCCGGGTCATCCGCCTGCAGGAGGCCGACGTCGAGTCGTTCATCGAGTCGAGCCGCATCCGTCCGGGCAGCCTGGAGCACCTGTATCCGGAGGTGAAGGGACCGAGCCGCGTCGTGCACGCCGTGGACCCGGCCCGTATGGCCGCCGAGGGCTGACCACGCCTGCGGAAGACCGGTGCAGGCGGGCGCGTGGCGTCAGCGCCCCCACGCCGTGCGTGCGAGGATGAGCCCCATGGCCGACTGCCTCTTCTGNNGAGCGCACGGTCGCCTTCCGCGACATCGCCCCGCAGGCACCGGTTCACGTGCTGGTGGTCCCGATCCGTCACATCGTCAACGCCGGGACCGTCTTGCCGGAGGACGCCGACGACGTCCTGGCCCTGTTCGTCACGGCCAAGGCCGTGGCGGACTCGGAGGGGATCGGCACGGAGGACCGGGGCTACCGGCTGGCGTTCAACGTGGGGCCCGACGCCTCGAACAGCGTCCCCCACCTCCACCTGCATGTCCTCGGGGGCCGCCCGCTGGACTGGCCCCCCGGCTGACCTGATGGCCCAGGTGGCGTGGCGTCCGCTCCCGGCGTGCGTCCGGACCGA
>PMFY01000383.1 GCA_003157945.1 Acidimicrobiaceae bacterium
ATCAGCGGATCAGCGGATCAGCTGAAGGAGGAGCCGCAGCCGCAGGTGCGGCTGGCGTTCGGGTTCGTGACGTGGAACCCGGCACCCTGCAGCCCGTCGCTGTAGTCGAGCGTCGAGCCCTTGAGCAGGTCGGCGCTGGTCTGGTCGACGACCACCCGGACGGTGCCGAACTCGCGGACCACGTCGTCCTCGGCCACGTCGGCGTCGAAGAACATCTCGTAGCTGNNCCGATGGTGACGTTCTGCATGGTCGAGCTCATCGCTGCTCCTCTTGGTCACGGGACGGATGAACGTCCTGTCGAGATCCTGGTGGTGCGCTCCGCGGACCGGGACGGCGGCGGTGTCCCCACGATCGTACCCGGCACCGCCCGCCGGCGGTACAGCAACGGCCCGCCGGCCCCCGTTCCGGGACCTCCGGTGCGGCGGGCCGGCGGCTCCTCCGGCCGGTCGGGGTCGACTCCCGACCGGTGGAGCCCGCCGCGCCGGTACAATTCCACCCGTGACCAGGACCGACAGCCAGCAGGACGGGTCCTCCCCCACCGAGGACGAGGTCCGCGACGCGCTGCGCAACGTGCGCGACCCCGAGTTGGGCGCCGACATCGTCGAACTCGGCATGGTCACGCGCATCCGGGTCGACGGACCCGAGGTCGCGGTCGAGGTGGCGCTCACCATCGCCGGCTGCCCGTTGCGGAGCCAGATCCAGCGCGACGTCGACCTCCACGTCGGGGCCCTGCCCGGTGTCGGGTCGGTCGTCGTCACCACGGGCGTCATGGACCCCGACCAGAAGCGGGAGGTCATGGCGCGGGCCCGGAGGATCGCGCGGGACGACCCGGCACCCACCGACATCCCCGACACCGCCCGGGTGGTGGCCGTGGCGTCGGGCAAGGGCGGGGTGGGCAAGAGCTCGGTGACCGTGAACCTCGCCGTGGCCCTCGCCCGCCGGGGCCTGACGGTCGGGGTGCTCGACGCGGACATCTGGGGGTTCAGCGTCCCCCGCCTGCTCGGCATGCAGGGTGACGTCGAGGCCCGGGACAAGAAGATGGTCCCGCTCGAGCGTCGGGTCGGCGAGGGCACCCTGCGGGTCCTCTCGATGGGATTCCTGGCCGACGAGGGGCAGGCCATCATGTGGCGGGGCCTCATCCTCAACCGTGCCGTCCAGCAGTTCCTCGAGGACGTCCACTGGGGCGACCTCGACGTCCTGCTCATCGACATGCCCCCGGGCACGGGCGACATCCAGATGGGCCTGGCCCGGATGATGCCCCGCACCGAGGTCCTGGTGGTCACCACGCCCCCGGAGGCGGCCCAGAAGGTCGCCGCCCGGACCGCCGACATGGCCCGCAAGGGCTACCTGCAGGTGACCGGCGTCATCGAGAACATGAGCGACTTCACCTGCGAGCACGGCACGTCCTACGCGCTCTTCGGCTCGGGCGGGGGCGACCGCCTGGCCGCCGACATCGGCGTGCCCCTGCTCGGCCGGGTGCCGCTGCACCCGTCGATGGCCGCCGGCGGCGACGCCGGGACCCCGGTCGCGCTCGACGACGACCAGCCGCTGGCCGCGGAGTTCGCCCGGATCGCCGCGGCGCTGCTGGCGAATCCGCCGGCGACGGTGTCGATGGACGGCTGCAGCGCCCGGATGCTCGAGCATGTGGAGGCGGCCGTGGCCGCCGGCGACACCGCCCAGGAGTACGCCTAGACCTGGCCGGCCTTCGGGCCCCACGCGGAGCGCGCCGCCCGGGCGAGCTCGGGCGAGACCGGATCGGAGGACGCCAGCCGGTCCTCCAGGGCCTGTTCGTAGCCGTCGTCGCCGGGGCGGAGCACCAGGAGCCGTCCGTCCTCCATCAGGACGATGGGGAGGATCGTCGGCACGTCGGTGACCTCCCGGGCCCAGGCCATGACCCGCTCCGTGGAGGGGTGCAGCGCCAGCTTCTGGAGGCAGTCGATGGTGGGGGGCAGGAGTTCGATCTCGCCGGCGTCGAACCGGTCGAGGGCGTCCTGGGGACGGACCCAGATCGTGGCGATCGTCTCGCCGTCGTCGTGCCGGGCGGTCTGCCCCGGCGGGGCGGCGGTGACGAAGAACCGCGTGTCGTACCGCCTGGGGGCCAGCTCCGGGGTCACCCAGTGGCTCACGTAGTGCACGGCGTCGACCGCCAGGACCAGCTCCTCGGCCCGGCACACGTCGAACAGGCCGGTCCGTCCCTCGTTGATGGCCAGCCGGTGCGCCTCGAAGCGCGCCCGCTCGTCCGGGTCGGAGGTGTCGAGCAGATCGGTGCCCCGGTCGGCGTCGCGGGGCTGGGCCAGGAGCACACCGGCCTCCTCGAAGCACTCGCGCAGGGCGGCCACCCAGAAGGCCAGCCCACCCGAGTCGATGCCGAGGATCCCGCTCGCCGCCTCGTCGGACAGCCCACGGCAGAGCTCGTCGGCGGCGCCGCCGCGGTCCGCCGGGTCGACCGAACCGCCCGGAAAGACGTAGGCGCCGGCCACGAACTCGCTGGCCAGGTTGCGGCGCAGCATGCACACCTCGACGGCGGGTCGGCCGTGCGGGTCGCGCGCGTCCCGGACGAGCATCACGGTGGCGGCATCACGCAGGGGTACGGCCATCCGCTCACGCTACCCCCGGGCCCGGAGGGCGGAGGCGGGGTCGGGCCGCTACGGCCCGTGCGCCGACCCGTCCCGAAGGCCGGACTACCCCAGGGGGATGGCCACGCCGCCGGACGGCCCCCCGGCCGCCCGCCCGTCGACCAGCGCGCTGATGGCCAGCTCCCCGAAGACCGCGGGTTCGGCGATCAGCCAGGCGTGGGACCCCTCGACGACGACGCCCTCGACGCCGGCGGCGTGCCGCAGGTCGTCGAAGGCCGACCTCGGCACGAGCCCGTCACGGTCGGACCAGGCCACGGTGACCGGGATGCCCCGGGCCGCGATCTCGGCCACTTCGGCCACCAGGTCCGCCCTGCGGATGAACTCACCGGTCCGGACCATCCCGAGCGGGTTCCGGAACAGGTTGGGGATGAAGTCCTCGAGCAGGGTGGGCAGCATCCGCAGGTCGCGGGGTGACTGCAGCAGGTCCTTGCCGAAGTGGCGGCCCCAGTCCCAGAAGGGGCGCTGGACCATGGTCCGTACCTCGTTGGGGAACAGCGCCCAGGTCGGGCCCCCGATGGCGTTGGCCAGGAGGAGGGAGCCGACCCTGTCCGGACGGTGGTGGACGAAGGCCGTCGAGACGCCGCCCCCCATCGAGTGGCCGGCCACCAGGGCGAGGTCGTCGAGGCCGACGGCGTCGCAGAAGCGCCCCACCCACGCCCCGTATCCGGGGAAGGTCCGCTCGTCGGGGTGCAGTTCCTGGGTGCCCCCGAACCCGGGCAGGCACGGGGCCACCACCCGGCAGCCGGCCGCGGCCATGGCCTCGATGGCCCGGGCGTAGGCATTGGGCCGGAGCCCCCAGCCGTGGAGGAAGAGGGCCGGACGCCCGGCGCCGACCACGCCGTAGCGCACCCGGCGGCCGTCGACCGCCGTCGTCCGCCACTCCACGGTCCGGCGCCCCCGGACGGGCCGCGCGTGGCCCCCCGGATCGCCCGCGACGTAGGGTGCCGGATCCGGCACCGGTCCGCCGCCTCCGGTCGGAGCGGATCCGACCTGGGCAGACGCGCCACTCTCCATGTGTCCATGTTAGGCACCCGCGGGCGACCCGACGGCCACGGCACCCCGGCGACGGGGGTCCGGCGACCCCATGGTGCGGGCCGGACACGTTACGCTCCCTTCGACGTTCGGACGAAGCGAGGACCGCAGACCCATGGCCGACAAGCAGAAGAGTCCCGGCACCGGGGGCAACACGCCCAAGCCCAAGACGACCGGCGGGGGCGCCCAGAGCGCCAAGGACAAGAGCCGCGCCGCCAGCCGGCCCGTCGCCGGTGGCGGTGGCAAGGCCGGCAAGGGCCCGAGGCCCGGGGGCAAACCGGCCACGGCCGGTTCGGGCTCCTCGCGCACCGGCGTCTACATCGCCTGGGGCGCCGTCGGCCTGGTCGTCGTGATCATCGCGGCCCTCTTCATCGTCAACGCCACGAAGTCCAACACGCAGGACCTGTCGTACACCCCGGTGACGCCGGCGCCGGCGCAGGTGGTCCACGACGTCACGACGATCCCCGCCTCGACCTGGAACAAGGTGGGCGTGAGCGACACCTCGGTGTCCAAGCCGACTCCCCTGACGGGCCAGCCCGCCATGTCGATCGACGGCAAGAGTCCGGCGATGCTCTACTACGGCGCNNCTGCAGATCACGGCGTCGTCCCACACCGACGTGGACGCCGCGACCCACACCTTCAGCTTCCACGGCGCCACGCTCGACAGCCCGTACATCACCTTCAAGGCGATCGAGCAGTACACCAACATCCCGGTGTCGGGCAGCCCCGGCCAGTACACGAACCTCCAGAACCCGACCAAGGAGGAGGGCCAGATCCTGGCCAAGTACAGCTCGTCCAAGTACCTCCCGAACGGCAGCAGCAGCGGGGGGATCTCGTTCCCGTTCGTGGACATCAACAACGGGCTGCTGTTCTCCGGAGCCAGCTACGACCCCCAGCTCCTCGCCGGCCTCACCTGGACCGACATCTCCGGCAGCCTGTCGGACCCGACCAACCCGGTCACCCAGGCCATCCTGACCACCGGCAACTACATGTCGGCCGGCATCTGCCAGGCCACGCACGGGCAGCCGGGCAGCGTCTGCACGTCCTCCGGCGTCCAGGCCGCGGCCAAGGCGCTCGGGATCTCGGCCAGCTGAGTCGGAGCCGACGCCCCCGTGCCCGGACTCCGGTGGCAACCCCTGACCACCCTCCTGCTCTCCCTCTACGGGCTGGGCGCGTCGATCTACCTGACCATCACCCACTTCGAGCCCAAGGCGCTCGCCTGCGTGCACAGCGCGACGTTCAACTGCGAGAAGGTGACCCAGAGCCCGCAGTCCGAGATCTTCGGTATCCCGGTGGCCATGCTCGGGCTGGCGTTCTTCGTCCCCATGCTGGTGCTGTGCCTGCCCGCGCTGTGGCGCTCGTCGCAACGCTGGATCCATCTGGCCCGGCTCGCCCTGTCGGTCACCGGCGTCGGCATGATCATCTACCTGATCTCGGCCGAACTCTTCATCATCAAGGCCATCTGCCTGTGGTGCTCGAGCGTGCACGTCGCCACGCTCGCCCTCTTCATCATCATCGCCACCGCCTCGCCGATCGTGCTCGCCCCCGGCTACGGCGAGCCGGACGAGGCGCCGGCGGACGGCGACGACTCCTGAACCGGCACCGCACGACCCGTGACTGAGGGCCGCCCCGGCCGGCCGGCCCGGCTGGCCTGGGGCGCGGTCGTGGTCATCCTGCTCGGCGTCGTCGGCCTCGTCACCTACGCGCTGACCCACGTGTCGTCCCCCACCGCGCCGGCCCTGCCCGCCGTCACCTCGCCCGCCGTCCTCGCCACCCTCTCCTCGGTGCCGACCTCCACCTTCGACGACGTCGGGGCGACGGCGCCCGGCACCGTGCTGACGCCGCCCACGGTCCTGACCGGCCAGCCGCCGCTGAGCGTCGACGGCAAGCCGGACGTGCTCTTCGTCGGGGCCGAGTACTGCCCGTTCTGCGCGGCCGAGCGGTGGCCGCTGGTCGTGGCGCTGGCCCGGTTCGGCCGGTTCACCGCCCTGCACGACGCCGTGTCCTCGGCCCAGACCGTCTTCCCCTCGACCTCTACCTTCAGCTTCGTGGGGGTCGCCTACACGAGCCGATGGGTCACCCTGACCGGCGTGGAGCTGTTCTCGGACCAGACCGGCCCCGACGGCGCCTTCCGGCGCCTGGCCAGGCTCACCCCGGCCCAGGCGGCGGTCGTGGCCCGCACCGCACCGTCGGCCGGGGGCCTGTCCGCCGGGGGCACCCCGTTCCTCGACGTGGCCGGACGCCTCGCCACCACCACCTCGGGATTCAGCCCGGCCCTGCTGGCCGGACAGTCACAGGCCCAGATCGCCGATGCGGCCGCCAGCCCGACCCCGGCCGCGGCGGCCGACGGCACGGGTACGACGACGCCACCGACCGGGCAGGCGGTGCTGGCCGTCGCCAACCAGCTGTCGGCCGGCATCTGCGCGGCCACCGGTCAACAGCCCGCGTCGGTGTGCCTGTCCAAGGGTGTGCTGGCGGCGGACACCGCGCTCGGTCTCAGCCGACCCGCGGCGGCCTCCGATTGAGGCGGTCCGCCGCCCCGGGCCGCTCCCACCGCCGTCCGCCGGCCACCGGGTCACGGCCCGGTGACGGTCCCGCTCAGCCGACGCGCCGCTCTGCGTACTGACGCCGCTCCATCTCGTTCAGACCGCCCCAGATCCCGTGCGGCTCACGGATCCGCACCGCGTACTCGAGGCACTCGACCCGGACCGAGCAGGTCGCGCAGATCGACTTCGCCCGTTCCTCACGCTGGAGTTTCTCCTCCTTGCGCTCGGCATGGGCCGGAGGGAAGAAGATCTCCGCCTGGGGCCCACGGCACGCAGCCTTCAGCTGCCATGAATCCATCAACTGCTCCACAGCCCGATTCCCCCTTCGGTGCGTCCTGACGAGTTGGAACGTACTCCCCACCCTCTGCGGAAACAAGAGGTCACGGCAGGTTTCCCGCCATTTTCCGCGACATTCGCGCCGAGGGTGGCGATCCGGGGTCGCAGGACGACGGAGCAAGGCGACCGGGGCCTGCCACTACGCTCAGGGCGTCATGGACATCCGCTCCTTCTGCAGTCAGAGCCGGGTCCTGATCGTGGCCGGCAAGGGAGGCGTGGGGAAGACCACCATGGTCGCCGCACTGGCCCACCTCGCCGCCGGGGCCGGACTGTCCGTCCTGGTCATCGAGCTCGAGGGCCGGCCGGGGGTCAGCACCGCCTTCGGAGGCTCCGGTGCCCTCGGCTACGCCGGCGAGGTCCTGCACGCGGCCGGCGCCACCGACCTCGGCGAGGGCCGCACCGACACCCGGGCACCGCTGGCGCCCGGCACCGTCCACGCCCGCACGATCACCCCGGACGACGCGCTGCTCGAGTACCTCGACGACCACGGCATGNNGGGATCATCGACATCGTGGCCGGGGCGATCCCCGGCATCCGGGACATCCTGGTGCTGGGCAAGGTCAAGCAGATCGAGCAGCAGGGCCTGGCCGACCTGGTCCTCGTCGACGCGCCGGCCACCGGCCACACCATGACCTTCCTGTCGTCGGCCGCCGGCCTCCTCGACGCCGCCCGGGGCGGACCCATCCGGGCCCAGGCCGCCGACGTGGTCGCCCTGCTCTCCGACCCCCGGCGCTGCCAGGTCGCCCTCGTCACCCTCCCCGAGGAGATGCCGGTCAACGAGGTCGTGGAGGCGGCCTACCAACTCGAGGACCGGGTGGGCATCGCGCTCGGTCCGGTGATCGTCAACGCCTGTTATGCGCCGGTCGCCGACCTGGACACGGCGGCACCCGACACCGTCGCCGCCGCCGGTGTCACCCTCGACCCGGGCCTGGTCGACTCGCTCGAGGCGGCCCGCCGGTTCCGCCAGCGCCGCCACGAGCTCCAGGAGCAGGAGGTGGTCCGACTGGCCGGCGAGCTCCCGCTCCCCCAGTTGCGGGTCCCCTTCCTGTTCACGGGCTCGATCGGCCCACTCGAGCTCGACACCCTCAGCCAGGCGCTGGGCCGCGGCATCGAGGCCCTGCACGAGCCGGACGCGGTGGCCCGGTGACGGTCGGGGCCGTGCCTGCTCCCCCGTCGGGCCCCGACGCGGGGCCGGCCACCATCGACGACGTCGTGCGCCACCGGTCCATCGTGATCTGCTGCGGCTCGGGCGGCGTGGGCAAGAC
>PMFY01000246.1 GCA_003157945.1 Acidimicrobiaceae bacterium
TCGGCACCAAGTGGGCGCCCCGCTACGTGCGGGTGGTGGCGGCCCTGCCGGTGACCGCCACCCACAAGGTGGACAAGGCCCCGCTCCGCCGGGCGGGGTGGTCGACCGACGACCCGGTCTGGCACCGCCGCGACCGGGGCGACCGCTACGAGGCCATGGGTCCGGCCGAGGTGGCCGCCCTCCGCGAGGAGTTCCTGGCCAACGGCCGGGTCAACCTGCTGCCCGGGTGAGGCCGGCCGTCACGGGGCGCCGGTCGTGAGCAGGTCGAGGATGATGCGCTGCTCGGCCTTGGCCTCGGCGGAACCCGAGCCACCGCGTCCGGTCGTGACCATGGCGAGGTCGCGGGCGGTCGAACCGCTGTCATTGGGAAGGCGGGGGTCGGCACCTGCGCGCAGCAAGGCCTCGACTGCGGCCGAGCACCGATTCCGAACTGCTCTGTGCAGGGGAGTCACCCCTCCGGCTGCCGCGGCATTGGGATCTGCGCCAGATGCGATCAGGAGCATGATGACGTCGCACTGGTCAGCCGGGTTCCAGGAGGGCGAGGTGGGATTGCCCACCACCGCCGCGTGTAGAGGTTCGGCACCGCGCCGATTCCTGGCTCGAACGTCGCCGCCACGAGCAACCAGTATTCGTGTCATCTCCGAGTCATAGCTGAATCCCGCCGCGTGTAACGCGGTGTCGCCTTCGTACACCTGAACGAAGCGTTCGGCGAGGAAGAACTCGTCACGCCGGACCAAGGATGCAGTCACCAGGGCAGGTGCCTCGGTGAGAAGGGTCAAGGCGGCATCGTGGTCACGGGTGGCGATTGCATGGAGCAACTCGCTGAAGTCCGTCGTGCCCTTCATCGCAACGAGTCTTGCCGACGTTCCCGTCGGCCGCCGCGGGAGGTGGCTACGGGGCCGTGTCGTCGAAGGCCAGGAAGAACTGCGGGTCACGGGTGAGCCGGTCGAACACGTCCTCCTGCCGCCGCTCGGTCGCCGCCAGGCGGCGGAGCCGCCGTCGCTCGTGCCGCCGCCGGGTCTGCTTCCCCAACGAGACCTGGGCGGCCCGGCCGATCCGGGGGAGGTCGGCGGGACGGAGGGAGGCGACCAGGGAGGGCTGGTGGACCGCCCGGCGGGCCAGGCCCTCGAGGCTGGTGCCCCAGGCGTCGGCGGCTGCGGGGGCCGGGCCGCCGTGGGCGCCGACGCGGGTCACCGGCGGCCGGAACCCGGCACCGTGGTGGTAGATGCGGTGGCCGTAGACCCCGAAGCACAGGGGTTCGGGATTGTGGACGTTGGTCCGGAGGATGGGCAGCCAGTCGTGGCCGCCGGCCTCGAGCTGGTGCAGCAGGTTGCCGCCGACGTCGGTGGTCGCCGCGCCGGTGGCCGACGTCCACGTCCCGCCCTCCCGCCAGTCGCCGTCGAGCGCCGCCCAGAACCGACAGGTGGTGAACGTGAAGCACGGGTGGGGCTGCAGATCGCCGAGGTTCTCGTCGCGGCGCACGGCGGCCAGCGGGTAGTCGCGGAGTACCTCGTCCATCCACCGGCCCACGGGCCGCACGGGAAAGGCGTCGCCGTCGAGGAAGACGAGCACGTCGTCGGGGTCGGACTGCTCGATGGCGGTGGCGGCCAGGGCGTTGAGCTTCTCGGCGTGGGTCCCCTCCAGGTCGGCGGCGTAGTGGAAACGGTCACGGAGGCTCCGGTCGCCGATGCCGTTCAGCGAGGCGAAGACCCGGTACGGCCCGTCGACGTGGCGCGCCAGGTAGGCCAGCTGGGGGTCGATCCACCGGGGCGACTGCCAGTGGACGGTGACGATGTTCAGCATCCGGTCAGCCGGCGGGCGTCGTACCGGAGGTGTCCGCCGTCGCCACCGCGGTCGCCACGTCCCGCATGGTCAGGGACCGCAGCCCGTCGCTGCGCGCCAGCCGGTCGAACTCGTTCAGGAGCTGGTCGAGCAGGGCGTAGCTCTCCTGCGGGTACCGGGCGAAGTTCTGGGGGTGCCACCAGAGGTGGAGGATCCGGCCCCGGCGTGCCGCGTCGCGCAAGCCGGACCGCAGCCGGTGCAGGCGCAGCGGCTCCAGGTGGCGCCGGCCGGGGGAGTAGGGCCGGAGGAAGGCGCTGGCGGGTACGTCGCACAGTCCGTCCGGGCGCTGCACCTCGTTCCACGCCGTCGTCGGCGGGGGTGAGACGCCGGCGTAGGTGTCGACCAGGCGCCCGGCCCGGTCGACCGCCCCGTGGCCCTCCTGGGCCCGGGCGCGGTGGCCGAACGACGGCTGGGGCCCGCGGATGCAGGTGAAACCGGCCTCCAGGACCGCGCCGGCATAGCGCGGGTTCCACTGGTTGCGGGGCAGGACCAGGCTCGTCAGCGTGAGCCCGAGCGGTGCGGCGATGGCCCGGGCCGCGGCCAGGTCGGCACGGAAGTCGTCCTCGGACGGCCCGTCCTCGAGGCAGTAGAAGTGGGAGAACGTGTGCGAGGCGACCTCCTGGCCCGGCAGCGCCGCGAGGTGGCGGACCAGCGATCCGGCCAGGTGCTGGGGGTCGGCGTCCTCGGACGCACCGATCGGCTCGGCGTACGGGTCGAGCTCGGGGCGCCGGTAGGCGGGCCGTCGCGTGGGTCGGGCGGCCTCGACCTCGTCCCGGGTGGAGGCGAACAGCATGCCGACCGTCGCCCAGGTGGCCCGGACGCCCCGATCCTCGAACCGGGTGGACAGCTCGGTCACGACGTCCCGGGACGGCGCCAGGTCGGCGTAGGCGGCCGCGGTGCGGTCGGCGTGGTCCCGGATCCCCCAGTGCAGCTCGAAGTCGAGCGAGACCACCAGGGCCCCCGGGGATGTGGTCTCGTTCACCGTGGATGCCGTCCGATCCGTGAGGGGTGGGGGGCGCCGCGTCCCCCGGTGGTCAATTGTTACCCCGGTGGGGAGCGGNNTCGTCGCCGGCCCGGGTGCCGGGCCCACGCGGCCGCGCTCCGCCGGTGCGACGGGCCGCCCGGATGTCCGCCCGGGCATCGGGTCGGGGTGGCGGTGCCCATCAGCGGACGCCGTCGACGATCCGGCGCCGCAGGTACTCCCAGAGGGTCGGGTGCAGGTAGAGGTGCGAGCCGCCCGACGGGGCGTCCTCGACCAGGGGGCTGAGGCGCTCACCGGCGAGGGCGCGCTCGACCTGGGCGGCGAGGTGGGGGAGGCCCGCGGCGAGATGCAGGTAGGGATAGGTGGCGATGGAGTCCGCTCCGGTGACGGCGAACGGGGCCCGGGCCAGGACGCCGCCCGTGTCGATGCCCCGGTCGACGAGGTGCACGGTGGTCCCGACCAGCTCCGGGTGTCCGTCGGCCAGGGCCCAGTAGCCGCCGTGCACGCCGCGGTAGCGCGGTGTGGTACCGGCGTGGGTGTTGACGAACGGGCAGTCGACCGCCTCCAGGACCCCCTGGGCGATGATCCTCGTGCCGTTGACCACCACGAGCGCAGGTGCGGCGTCCCGGAGCAGCGCCGTCGTCTCGGGCGCGTTGACCGACCCGACGTGGCGGGCCGACACCCTCGGCGTGGCGTCGAGACCGGCCTGCCGGACGATCTCGTCGATCCGGCGCCGTCCCCGCCACCGCAGGTACGGCAGGGCGGTCGTGATGAAGAGCACCTGGCCGATCACCGCGGGCCACCCGATGCGCCGGGCCCGACGGGTGGCCATCGTGTGGCGCGACACCGGGGACTCGACGACGACCTCGAGCTCGATCCCGGGCACCCGGGAGCGGAGGAAGTTGGCCACGATGTCGGTGGTGTCCCCCGGACCGGCCACCAGGACGACGCGCGGACCGCGGCCCGGCGGAGGCGGCACTAGGCGGGGGGACGGCCGCCGTCGCGGCGCAGGTCGCGACTGTTGGCCAGGGCGACGGCGGCGAGCTGCGAGCGGACACCGAGTTTCCGCAGCACCGATCGGATGTGCGAGCGCACCGTCGTCAACGACACGACGAGCTCGTCCGTCATGTCCTGTGCGCTCCAGCCCTCGGTCATGTAGAAGAGCACCCGGCGCTCGCTCGCCGTGAGTCCGACCAGGGCCCGGAACTTCTCGGACAGGTGCAGCTCCGCGTCCGGAGGCGCCTCGTCGCCGGACGGCGAGCCCAGTGATCGCAGCGCATGGGGCAGCTGATCGGGGCTGAAGAGCGGGATGGCCCCCTGGGCCACGCAGCTGGCGAGAGCACCGGCTCCGGCGCCGACGCTCAGGCTCAGGACGGTCACGCCCGCGCCACAGAAGGACGCAGCGACCCGGGCGGGTACCCCCCAGGTCCCGGACGCCCAGTGGGACGGGGCGTGCCCCCATCCCCCGTCGAGCAGGACGATGGCCAGGTCGACGGGGCGGCCGTCGATCGTCGAGGGCGGCGGGTCGTCGGGGGCGACGACCAGGCCCACCGTCCGACACCCGGACCGGTCGGCGACCGCGGCCGCGGCCTGCGCAGCCAGACCGGGCACGCGGTCGGCGGCCCCCATCGGGTCGACGACCAGGACGGACAGGTCGATCGTCGACGTGCCGCTCGCCACGGACGGGTCCGGCGGGCGGGGGTCCGTCACCAGCACGGGCTCCCGGAAGTGCGGCGATCCGCCGAGCTCGAGGGGGCGCATGCTCCGATGGTGGATCGCCTGGAACGTGACCCGAGGATCCGCGGTGTCCGGAACGGGAGCCACCAGGCGGTCGACGGTCACGGCGGCGAGGCGACCCGGTGACGCGTCGCCCGGGCGCGTCGCCAGGAACGACGTGCCGGCCCGGGCGGCCGCCACCGCCCGACGGGTCAGGTCGGCCGGAGCGAGGTGGGGCCCGGGTTCGGCCACGCCGATCGAGGTGGCCACGAGGGCGGGGGCGTTCCGGGTGGACGGACCATTGTCGAGAGCCCGGGCGAGCCGCTCGCCCAGCACCTCGGGGAGCACGCCACCGGCCGAGGCGCCGAACTCGATGGCCAGGCGGGAGGTGGTCAGCGGACAGATGCGGTCGTCGGCTCGCACCGCCCGCCGGATGCACTCGACCGCGCTGCCCACGGACAGGGAGGCGGCGTCGGTGGTGGCGACGGAGTGGAGGGAGGCGTCGGCCCGGAGGGTGACGTCGACGCAGGCCACGGTGCGCACGCCCGCGGCGCCACGGGCGTCCGGACGATCCCGATCCAGCTCGTTCATCAACTCCACCACGGTGCCCCCCCACGTCGCCCGATCAGGTCGGCGGTCCCAGGATTCCGGTGGTTCCACCGGGATCGGCCCACCACACTATCGTCCAGGCGCGCTGCGGCGACAGGCCCCCTCCTCATTCTTGGGGATGCCGGTCGGCGCTGGTGGGCCGTCNNCCGAGGACGTGGAGGAACCCGTCCAGGAGGAGGACCACACCGCATCCGACCGCGACGCCGGCCAGTGCGTCGCTGGCGTAGTGCCAGCCGAGTCTGATGACGGACACGGTCATCAGGACGACGACGGCGGCGGCCACCGCCGCCATGGGCCACCGCAGCCAGCGGGGCACGGCCAGGGTCCAGGCCGTGCCCAGCGAGGCCACGGCGGTGACGTGCCCGGAGGGGAAGGTGAGCACCCCCCCGTAGTGCCGGCCCACCGCGGGCTTGATGACCCACTCGGCCAGCGCGGTGGCGGCCACCGGCCCGACGAGGCAGGCCGCCGCCCGCAGCCGGTCCCGGCCGAACGCCACCACGGAGGCCAGGAGCGATCCGGCCACCAGGACGGAAAGGCTGCCCAGCTCCGTGACCCAGGTCATCCACGTCGAGTGCCGGACGACGGGGAGCTGGGTGAAGGCCCACCGGTCGAGGGCGTTGGGCGCGGGGGAGTGGTGCACGATCAGGGCGGCGACGAACGACCAGGCGAGCAGGATCCCGCCCACCAGCAGCTCCGCCCGTTCCGACGGTCCCTCCACGTGGCTTCGGCCCCCGGACACCGCCAGACGTCCGGGCGCCCTCCCCCGCGTCCCGCGAACCAGTCCGCCGTGGCCCGGAGCCCCTCGTCGAGAGGGAC
>PMFY01000033.1 GCA_003157945.1 Acidimicrobiaceae bacterium
ATGGTGCCGTCGATGACGAACGCGGAAGCCCCGTAGAGCGCTTGGGGTAGGTGTGCGACCACCTTGGAGCTGTGGGTGGCCGGATCGATCACTTGGATCGCGTCGGTGGCGGCGGCCACCACGCCCGGCGACGCGATCTGGCCCCCGAAGGCGTAGAGGAGGCCACCCTGGGCGACCACGGCGGCGTACCGGACGGGCACGGTCAGCTGGGCGACGGTCGTGAACCGCGTCCCGTCGGTGGTGGCGAGGACGGCGGGCTGGTACGTGGTGCCGTCGTAGCCGCCGACGACGTAGGCCGTCGTCGACCGGCCGGAGCCGATGGTGACGACGGAGAGGTCGGACCGTGGGGTCGGCAGCTTGCCGGCCACGGTGCCGGCTGTGGTGACGCCCGGGCCGGCCGTCGCGGTCGGGGCGGACGGTGTCGGGATCGACTGGATGGTGGCCACGGTGTCGGGCGATCCGCCGCCCAGCACGAAGGTCGAGGTGCCGAGCGAGGTTCCGGCTGCGTCGTGGACGGCTGCCGACAGGGTCCCGCCCGGCGTCGCCGCACCGGTGGCCGCGTCGACCGAATACACCGACGCCACCGATGCCTGGGACG
Source organism: Acidimicrobiaceae bacterium (assembly GCA_003157945.1). Next base: position 599 of record PMFY01000033.1, read on the forward strand.
GGGCCAGACCGCCGAGCACGGTGAATCCAGCGCCGTTCGGGATGACGGCGGGCCGCGAGACGGCGACGGGGAGCTGCCACGACAGAACGCCGGCTTCGAGGGAGACGGGTCCCTTGGCGACGACGACGGCACCGGTCCGGTGGTGCGTGCCGGCCACTGTCGTGGTCGTGGTCGAGGAGGTCGACGGTCCACCGGACGATGCGACAACGGCCACGATGACCACGATCACGGCCAACGCGCCGATCACCGCCGCCCGTCGCCGGTTCCGCCGGATGCGCCGTTGCCGCTGTTGCTGCTGTTGCATCTGTCGGTCCATGGGTCTTCGCTACTCGTCGACGAGGGAGAAGCGGGCGGGGGTCGTGCCCTTCCGACGGATCCGGCCGTTGAGCTCGAGGACCACGCAGTGGGCCAGGGTCTCGCCATTGGCCTGGCGCTGCATGAACGACTCGATCTCGTCCCACGGCCGGGACCAGTGGAGCCGGAGGGTGATCTCCCAGGCCGTGGACCCGGGCAGTGCCCGGATCACGTCGGCGATCTCCTCGAGTCGTTCGGCGTGATGGGCCGTGATCTCGTCGATGCGGCCGTCGAGGTCGGCGAACCGGTACTCGTGGGCCGGGAGCACCTCGTCGGACCCGAGGTCGCGCACCTTTGCTAGTGACCCGAGGTAGTCACCCAGTGGATTGGGGAACTGCTGGGCGTGGACGGAGATGTTGGGGGTGATGCGCGGCAGGATGTGGTCGCCCGACAGGAACAGGCGCTGCTCGACACTGTGGAAGCAGACGTGCCCGGGGGAGTGCCCGGGCGTCCACACGGTGCGCAGCGGCCAGCCGGGCAGGTCGATCACCTGGCCGTCCTCGAACAGGACGTCGGGCTCCGCCATCGTGACCATCGACTTCATCACCATCGAGGCGAAGGCGAGGTCGGGCAGCTTCTCCTCGGGCACGCCCGAGTCGGCCAGGAAGTGGAACATGGCGTCGAGGAGTGCGTCGGTGTCCCCGTAGCGGGACTCGAGCATCACCGCGTCGTCCGGATGGAGCCCGATCCACGCCCCGGACGCCTCCCGCACCCGCCCGGCCAGTCCGTAGTGGTCCGGATGGATGTGGGTCACCAGCACCGCCTCCACGTCCGAGATGCTCCCGCCGGCGGAGGCCAGACCGGCGGTCAGGGATCCCCACGCCTCGTCGGTGTCCCACCCGGCGTCGACCAGTGCGACGCCGCCTCCGTCGAGCTCGAGGGCGTACACCAGCACGTAGCGCAGCGGGTTGTCGGGGATCGGGACGGGGATGGACCACAGGCCGGGGCGGACCTGCTCGACCGGCGGTAGGACCTGGGCCTCCCAGGCCTGCTTCTGCACGGTTCCGGTGACAACGACCACGCCAGGCACGGTACACGGCGGTCCGCAGGAGCCGGTCGACGCGAGCGGCCGTCTCCTGCCGTCTGCGGAAATCCTTGTATGAAGAGGTCCCCGTGCCTAGATTGACCCGGAGTCCTCCCCGGTCCGGGGACGGCAACGGAAGCCGGTTGGAGCGCACACCCATGGTCGACGATCTCGGACGGTTGCTGCGGCACCCCCGGCGATCCCGGCTGTCGTGACTCCCCCGGCGCGGTCACGGTCGACGGCTGCCGGGTCCGGTACGGATGCCGCGGAGGAGCACCGGGCCGACCGGATCATCGCCGGGTGCCCGGACGCCTTTCTCGAGATCGACCGCGGCGGACTCGTGCTCGAGTGGAACGCCGGCGCCGAGGAGGCGTTCGGGTGGAGCCGCGACCAGGTGGTCGGCCAGTCGGTGACCGACACCCTACTGGTCGCACCGTTCGCCAGGTCCCCGTTCGGGCTCCTGATGGCGGACACCACCGCCGCCGCCGCCGCCGGCCCGATGACCGGGTCGGTAAGCGGGGGGGTACTCGATCTGCTGCTGGAACTGCGCCACCGGGACGGCCACCGGGTGCGCTCGGCGGCCCGCCTCGTCGTGATGGGCCACGGCCGTGAGCGCACGGTGGCCGGATTCCTCCGCCCGCCGTCGGGCCCCGCACCCACGGCACCCGCGGCACCCGATTCCGCCTCCACTCGGGCGACGGCACCGGATTCCGCTCCGCCCCCGGCGCCCGGACCCGGGGCCGCCATCCCGGTCGGCCCCGCGCCGATGGGTCGGGACCCGCTGACCGGCCTGGCCGACCGCTTCGGGCGTCGCCGGCTGCTCCTGGCCACCGTGTCCATCGGACTGGTGGCGACGGTGGCGGCCGCCGCCAGTCCCGGCTACTGGTGGTTCGTGGCCATCTTCGCCCTCGGCCGGCCCTTCCTCAGCTCGACCAACGCGCTCTCCCAGGTCAGCGCGGCCGAGCAGACCTCGTCGGCCGACCGGGCCAAGGCGGTAGCTCTCGTCGCCGCCGGCTACGGCGTGGGTGCCGGCCTCACGGCGATCATCCACAGCCTCGGCTCGTCGGTCTTCGGGTTCCGTGGCATCTTCGCCCTGGCCGTGGTGCCGCTGGCGATGGTGCCCATGATCGCCCAGTGGACGACCGAGACCGACCGGTTCACCATCGCCGCCTCCACCGAGCACCCGGTCCCGGTGCTGGGCCCCGTCGGGAGCGCCTTCCGGGCCCGACTCGCCGTCGTGTGCGCCATGGCACTCGCCATCTCCTTCGTGACGGGGCCGGCCAACACGTTCGTGTTCCTGTTCGCCCAGAACGTCGTCCACCTGGCCGGCACGGTCGTGGCCGCCATGGTCGTCGGGGCCGGCGTGACCGGACTGGCCGGGCTCCTCGCCGGACGCTGGTTGAGCGACCACTGGGGACGACGGCCGACCGGGGCGCTCGGGCTCGTCGGCATCACGGTCTTCGGGACGCTCACCTATGTGGGGTCCCCGGGGGCCCTCGTCGTCGGGTACCTGCTCGGCGTGTTCGCCGGGTCGCTCTTCGCCCCGGCCATAGGGTGCCTCGTCAACGAGCTGTTCCCGACGTCGGTGCGGGCGTCGGCGGCCGGGTGGTTCCTGGTGGCCGGCGTCATCGGCGCCGTCCTCGGCCTCGTCGTCTTCGGTGCCGTGGCCCAGTCCGACAACCGCTTCTCATTGGCGGCCGCCACGACGTTCCTGCCCGTGATCGCCGCCTCGCTGCTGTTCCTCGCCGTGCCCGAGACGCGGGGCCGCGAGCCGGAGGACCTGTGGCCCGCCGCCTGAGCGGCCCATGGCCGACGGTGGTGGCCGGGGTCGCCGGCCTCGGCCTCTGCTGCGCCGCGGCCGCCACCACCCCCTTCACCCCCGGTGCCGTGGCCACGGTGGTGGCCGGCTACCTCGTCGTCCTGATGGCGCTCCCCCTCCACCGGATGACCGGGGCCGGCGCGGCCCCCGTCCCGGAGACCGCGGCTGGCGCCGGGGTCACCATCGTCACGACGGACGCGGGACCCCGACGGGGGTGGCGCTGGGCGGTGGTCGTGGTGCCGCCGGTGGCCGCGGTCTGCTGGGAGCTGCTCTGCGTGGTCCACGGCGACCGGTCCGCCTGGCCCACCCTCAGCTCACTCCTCGACGACGTCGACGCGTGGCCGATCGGCCGGGGTGCCGCCTGTGCGGCGTGGCTGGGCCTGGGCTGGGCCCTGGTGACCCGGTGAGCACGCGGGACGGCGTCCTGGTCGTCTGGGTGGCGATCGCCCTCCTGGTGGTGGCCGGGGCGGTGGTGGCCGG
>PMFY01000096.1 GCA_003157945.1 Acidimicrobiaceae bacterium
ACGTCACCAAGCCCTACCGGCTGCGCGAACTGGTGGCCCGGATGCGGGCGGTCCTCCGGCGCACTCCCGGGGAGAACGGATCGACGGACGCCGGAGCACCGGCGGAGGGAGCGGACGACCTGGCGGCGACGTCGGGTTCGCGAGCGGAGCGCCGCCCCGAGCCGGGCTCGGTGCTCGAGGCCGGCGGCATCCAGGTCGACGTCGACCGCCACCTGGTCTTCATCCGGGGCGAGGAGGTCCACCTCCGTCGCAAGGAGTTCGAGCTGCTGAGCCTCCTGATGGAGAACGCCGGGCGGCTCCTGACCCGCGACGTGCTCATCGACCGCATCTGGGGCTCCGACTACTTCGGCGACACCAAGACGCTCGACGTCCACATCAAGCGTCTGCGGACCCACATCGAGGAGGACCCCTCCAACCCGCGGCTGATCACCACGATCCGGGGTGTCGGCTACCGCTTCGACGAGCCTCGCGACTGACGCACGGCGACTGGCGCAGGCGACTGACGCAGGGCGACTGGCGCAGGGCGACTGACGCCCCGCCCGTTCAGCCGGCGGCCGGGATGACCGTCTCGCCCCGGAGGTAGGGGGCGAGCGCCTCCGGCAGGACGACCGAGCCGTCGGCCTGTCGACCGGTCTCCACCAGCGCCGCCCAGATGCGGGCCCAGGCCAGCGCCGAGCCGTTGAGGGTGTGGACGAAGGCCGGCGTGCCGCCGCCCTCGGGCCGGTAGCGGATGTTGGCCCGCCGGGCCTGGTAGTCGGTGCACCAACTGACCGACGACACCTCGAGCCACATGTCGACACCGGGCGAGTAGACCTCGAGGTCGAACGTACGGGCCGCCGAGTTGCCGATGTCGCCCGTGCAGAGGTCGAGCACCCGGTACTGCAGGCCCAGCTGGCGCAGCAGCGCCTCGGCGCGGGCCACCATCGACTCGAGCTGCGCCGGGGCCTGCCCGGGGGTCGAGTAGGCGAAGAGCTCGACCTTGTCGAACTCGTGGACCCGCAGCAGGCCACGCGTGTCCCGTCCGGCCGCACCGGCCTCACGGCGGTAGCAGGCGGTGCCGGCGGTCAGCTTGAGGGGCAGGTCGGCCTCCTCCAGGACGTCGCCCCGCCACATCGACGTGAGCGGGACCTCGGCCGTCGGGATCGCCCACAGGTCGTCGCGCTCCAGGTGGTAGGCCTCCTCCTCGAACTTCGGCAGGTGGCCGGTCGAGACCATCGTGCCGGTCAGCACCAGCGTCGGCGGCCGGACCTCCTCGAACTCGTCGGAATGGCTGTCGAGTGCGAAGGAGCTGAGGGCCCGCAGCAGTCGGGCCCCGAAGCCGCGGTAGAGGGGGAACATCGAGCCGGACAGCTTGGCCCCGCGCTCCATGTCGAGCAGTCCGAGTTCGGCACCGATCTGCCAGTGGGGCACCCGCTGGGCCTCGGAGTAGACCGGCGCCACGTCGGGCCACGACCGGGCCATCACGTTGTCGTCCTCGCCCACGCCGTCCGGCGCGTCCGGGGCCGGCAGGTTGGGCAGGTAGAGCAGCGCCTGGCGGACCTCCTCCTGGGCGGCCTCCGCCACGGTGTTGAGCCGACGCTCCTCGTCCCCCGCAGCCCGGCTCTCGTCGGCCAGCTGCTCGGCCCGCGCCGTGTCACCCGACTTCCGGGCCTCGCCCACCTGCTTGGACAGCGCCTTGACCGTCGCCCGCACCTCGTCGCGGGTGCCGATCGCGGTGCGCGCCGCCTGGTCCATGGCGGCCAGGCGGTCGATGTCGGCGGGGTCGACACCCCGTCGCGCCAGGGCGGCCTTGACCGCGTCGATGTCGTCTCTCACCAGTCGGATATCGATCATGTCGGCACAACGGTAGCGTGACCGTCCGTGGACCACGCCGACGCACCCCACCAGGCGGACGCGCCTGCGCCCGCGGTCGAGTGCGACGCCGTGGTGATCCGCTACGGCACCACCACGGCGGTCGACCGACTCTCCTTCGCGGCGCACCGCGGCGAGGTGCTGGCCCTGCTCGGGCCCAACGGCGCCGGCAAGACCAGCACCGTCGAGGCGCTCGAGGGCTACCGGCCGGTGACGTCGGGCACCGTGCGGGTGCTCGGGCTCGACCCGGGTCGGGACCATGCGGCGCTGGTGCCCCGGATCGGCGTGATGCTGCAGAGGGGTGGCGTCTACCCGATGCTCGGGCCCACCCAGGTGCTCCGCCTCTTCGCCGCCTACTACGACGACCCCGAGGACCCCGACGCCCTGCTGGACCAGGTCGGGCTGACCCACGTCGGGCGGACGCCCTGGCGCCGGCTGTCCGGGGGCGAGCAGCAGCGCCTCTCCCTCGCCCTGGCCCTCGTCGGCCGACCCGAGGTCCTCTTCCTCGACGAGCCGACCGCCGGCGTCGACCCCGAGGGTCGCATCGTGGTCCGGGACCTCATCGCCGCCCAGCGGGACAAGGGGCTGTGCGTCCTGCTCACCACCCACGAACTGGGCGAGGCCGAGCGCCTGGCCGACCGGGTCGTCATCGTCGACCGGGGCCGGCTCCTGGCCGAGGGGTCACCCGCCGAGCTGGCCTCGGGCACGGCGGACGGGTCGGTCCGCTTCTCCACCGACCCCGGCATCGACACGGCCGCCCTGGCCACCGCCGTCGGCCCGGGCGCCTCGGTCACCGAGGAGCGCCCCGGTGCCTACCGCCTCCGCCTGCCCGCCGGAACCGACACGCCGCCGGTCGTGGCCGCACTCGCCGGCTGGCTGGCCGAGCGCAACCTCTCGCTCGGCGACCTGCGCACCGGGCAGTCGCTGGAGGAGGCCTACCTGGCCATCACCGGGGCCCGGTCCGACCCTGCGGCGGACGCCGAGCCGACGGGTGGGCGGCGGCGTCGATCCCGTGGGCGTGCCGGCCGGGGGACCCGCTGATGCGCCCGCTCGCCGCCCAGCTCCGGGCCGAGCTCACCATGCTGTTCACCAACGGGGAGACCCTCTTCCTCACCCTCGGGATCCCGGTGGTGTTCCTGCTCTTCTTCAGTGCCGTCCACGTGCTGCCGACCGGCACCCGGCACCCGGTCGACTTCCTGGTTCCCGGCATCCTGGCCCTGGCCGTCATGTCGACCTCCATGACCGCACTGTCCATCGGGACCGGCTTCGAGC
>PMFY01000136.1 GCA_003157945.1 Acidimicrobiaceae bacterium
CGAACACCCGGTCGAAGGAGACGAGGGCGGTCATGACGTCGATCTGCACGTTGGACAGCGCGGTCAGCGGTGCGTACAGCCGGGTCAGGTAGGCGGCGAGGGCGACGACGGTGCCGACCGTCAGCGCGCCGTCGACCGCCTGCACACCGCCCCATCCGTAGACGACCGCCGTGGCCAGCGCCGCGGTGAGGCTGAGCGCGGCGATGAAGAAGCGGGCGTACATGGCCTGGGTGACCCCGATGTCCCGCACCCGCCCGGCCCGCCGCTCGAACGCGCCGCGCTCCTCGTCGGGCCGGCCGAACAGCTTCACGAGCAGGGCGCCGGACACGTTGAAGCGCTCGTTCATGGTGTTGTTCATCTCGGCGTTGATGCCGTACGACTCGCGGGTGATGGCCGAGAGCTTGCGACCCACCCGTTTGGCCGGAATGACGAAGATCGGCAGGATCACCAGGCTGATGAGGGTGATCTGCCACGACAGCAGGAACATCACGATCAGGACCAGGGTGACGCTGATGAGGTTGGAGACCACCGACGACAGGGTGTCGGTGAAGGCCTGCTGGGCGCCGATGACGTCGTTGTTGAGCCGGCTGATGAGGGCACCGGTCTGGGTCCGGGTGAAGAAGGCGATGGGCATCTTCTGGATGTGGGCGAACACCTGGGAGCGCATGTCGTAGATGAGGCCCTCGCCCACCGAGGCCGACACGTAGCGGATGCCGATCGACAGGCCGGTGTCGACGACGGCGATCAGGGCGGCGACGATGGCCAGGCCGATGATCAGCCGCTTGTCCGGGTGGGGGCCGGTGAGGCTGTTGATGATCGAGCGGAAGAGCAGGGGGTTGACGATGCCGACGAAGGCCTCCACGGTCACGAGCACCAGGAACCAGGCCAGGATCTTCCGGTAGGGCCGGGCGAAGTGGAACATCCTCCGGCCGGTGCCCTTGGTGACGTGCTGGCCCTTGACCGAGTCGTCGCGTCGCATCGAGCGCATGACCGAGCCGAACTGCCCGCCTCCGCCGCCCCCGCCCATGCCGTGCCCGGCCATGCTCATGGTCGGGTACCCGGAACGGAGTGCATGAGCCGGACCCTACCAACTGGTCCCGCCCGTCCGATCGGCCGACGGGCCGTGGCTACGCTACGTCGATGGCGTTCGACGAGGGCCTCGGAGAACGTGTCCGGGCGCTGTTCGACGGTGCCCCGGACGTCACGGAACGGCGGATGTTCGGCGGGCTCGCCTTCCTGGTGGCGGGCAACCTGGCCTGCGGGATCATCGGTGACGACCTGCTCGTGCGGGTGTCCCGCGACGACTACGACGCCACGCTCGCCCGGCCCCACGCCCGGCCGATGGACTTCACCGGGCGCCCGATGCGGGGGTTCGTGGTGGTGGACGCCGAGGGGATCGCCGAGGACGACGACCTGGCGACGTGGGTGGACCGGGGTGTGGCCGTCGTCCGGGCCCTGCCGCCCAGGTAGGCGTCAGCCGACCAGGCCCTTGCCGTAGACGGGGGGCAGGTCGAGGGCGGTCAGCAGACCGGGCCGGCCCGCCACCACGGCGGGCACGGCGTTGACGAGCCGCATGGCCGTGGCCTTGAGCCCACCCGTGTTGTGGTCGCCGTCGCGTCCCATCAGCTGCATGTCCACGGTGTAGGTGGGCTCGCCCGTGATGGTCACCCGGTAGCAGCCCTGCCCGGCCGGCTGCGGCCAGTCGGGGGCGAGGTCGTCCCGCAGCCGGGTGACGTGCTCGAGCACGAGGACGGGCCGGCCGCCCTTCATGCCGCGGAGCTCGAAGTGCAGGGCCGCGGCCGTGCCCTCCGCGATGGTCCCGGCGTCGACCTCGAAGTCCTCCGGCGCCGGCACGCGCTCGTACCACTCGACCAGATCGCCCTCGAGCTCGACCTCGAGGGCGGCGGCCAGCTGGCGGATGACGCTGCCCCAGGCCATGGTCATGACGCCCGGCTGGAGGATCATCGGGACGTCGTCCATGGGCCGGCCGAACCCCATGATGTCGAACAGCACCATTCCCTGGTTGTACGTGGCGTAGTTGAGGACCTCGGCCACCCGGACCTCGTCGATCTGCTCGCTGACACCGGAGAGCACGAGCGGCAGGGCGTCGTTGGCGAACCCGGGGTCGACGCCGTTCACGAAGATCGACACGCCGCCGGCCTCGGCGGCCTCGACGGTCGGGGTGATCATCCCCTCGTCGACCACGCCCCATGGGTACTGCAGGAACACCGGGCCGGAGGACAGCACGTTGATGCCGGCCCGCAGCATGCCCTGCATGTCGCCCAGCGCCTCGAACAGGCGGTCGTCGGCCATGGCCGAGTGGATGATGGCGTCGGGCTTGAGCGCGTAGATCGCCTCGACGTCGTTGGTGGCGGCCACGCCGAGGGTGCGGTCGAGGCCGGCCAGTTCGCCCGCGTCCTTCCCCACCTTGTCCGGGTTGGAGACCCACAGGCCGACGAGCTCGAGGTCGGGCCGGGCGTCGATGCCGGCGATCACGTGACGGCCGACATTGCCGGTGCTCCAGGCGACGACTCGGTAGGGCGTGGACATGGTGGTCTCCTCCGTGTGGGGGTCGAACTGCTGGTCGGGCCGGGTGTCGGGTCGGGCGGCGGGCTCAGAGGTCGGGCAGGCCCAGGGGGAGCGTAGGGGCCTCGATGCCCCCGTCGACCTCCAGGATCTTGCCCGTCA
>PMFY01000046.1 GCA_003157945.1 Acidimicrobiaceae bacterium
TACACCGAATCCTTGTGCATGCTCAGCGCCAGCACCCGGCTCCGGGGAGATAGATCCGCGACGCGGCGGGTGGCTTCGATGCCGTTCAACTCCGGCATGGCCACGTCCATTACGATTACGTCGGGCTGCAACTGGCCGGCCAGATCCAGGGCTTCGCGGCCATTGCCGGCCTCGCCCACGATCTCCATATCGGGCTGCGCGGCCAGGATCATTTTGAATCCCTGCCGCACCACGGCATGGTCGTCAGCCAACAGGATGCGGATCTTTTCTCTCATGTTCTGCGCCGCCGGCCGGCACGCGGACTTCAATCTCGACGCCCTGTCCCGGTTTGGAACGCACGCTCAGGTCGCCGCCTACGCTGCGCGCACGGGCCCGCATCCCGATCATACCCATGCCGCGCGGTCCGGCGCCAGCGGGCGGCAAGCCGCGCCCGTCGTCGCGAATCGTAAGGCGCACCTCGCCGCCCTGCGAATCCAACGCCACGCTGGCGTGGCCGGCGCCGGAATGCCGCGCCACATTGGTGAGCGCCTCACGGATGATGGACAGCACATGATCGGCGACCTCGTCGGAGACCACCGTGTCCACGGGTCCCTCGAAGACGACGCGCACGACGAAGCCGAGCAGCTCCCCCAGCTCCCGGAGGAGCCCGGTCACCTGCGAGCGGATCCCGCTGGACCGGTCGACGACGGTGAGGTTGAAGATCGAACTGCGGATCTCGCCGATGGTGTCGTCGAGCTCGGCGATGACGGAGGCCAGGCGTTCGGACAGTCCTTCGTCGCGCACGGCACCCGCCATGCTCTGCAGCGTGAGCCCCGCCCCGAAGATCCGCTGGATCGCCCGGTCGTGGAGGTCGAGCGCCACCCGGTCCCGCTCGTGCAGCACGGCGTTGGTCTTCATCTCCTGGACCAGGCGTGCGTTCTGGACGGCCATGCCGGCCGCCAGGGCCAGCGCGTCCACCAGGATGGCGTCGTCGTGGGTGAACTCGGTCCAGCCGACCTTGTCCGTCAGGTACAGGTTGCCGTACACCTCGTCCTTGACGCGCACCGGCACGCCGAGGAAGCACGTCATCGGCGGGTGGTTCGGAGGGAAGCCCGAACGGTCGGGGTGGACGTTGACGTCCGAGATGCGCAGCGTCTGGGGATCGGAGATGAGCACGCCCAGGACGCCGAGGCCCTTCGGGCGCTTCCCGATCTCCGCCTCCTCCTCGGGCTCGAGCCCCACCGTGATGAACTCGGCCAGGGCCGTCCGCTCGCTGTTGAGCACGCCGATCGCGCCGTACCGGGCGCCGGTGATGGCCCGGGCCTCCTCGACGATGTGCTGCAGGAGCTGGGGCAGGTCCAGGTCCGTCCCGATCAGGAGCATGGCGTCGATGATCCGACGCAGCTTCGACGGGTCCTCGATGGCGTGCAGCGGCATCAGCCGGCCGTCCGGCCCCGGGTGCGGTGGCTCCGCCCGGCGCTCGTCGCGTCGGACGCCGGTACGGTTCGTCTGCTCGAGGACATCCCGGTCTTCTCCTCGCCATTCGACGGCGGTCGGCCCGGCATCGCACTCGCCGCGACGCCGCCCGAGACCGCCTCGGTCCTCCAACCGTAACCCAGTGGGCCGACCCGGCACCGCAGCGACGGGGCCACCGGTCGGACACGGCCCGGTCACCAGGTCTGGCGGGCCTCCTCGGCGAAGCCCTGGAGCCCGGAGAACCCGACGCGGTGGCCGTCGTCGTCGGTCACCCGGCCCGCGAAGGTGCCGAACACCTGGTGCACCTCGCTGCCGAGTTTCCCGTCCCCCGTCCGTGTGTACTTGTCGAAGGTGGGGGTGAGCACGACCGACAGCTGGCCTCCCGGGTCCTCGACGGTCCACGGGGACATCGGGTCGTCCCAGTCGTAGGACCACGCGAGCTCCCGGCCGAGCTTGGTGACCCGGCCGTCGAGGACGAAGCCGTTCTCGGTGGCTCCGGTACCTTCCGTCCACCGGGCCCCGAACTGCAGTCCGACCACCACCCCGGCGGCCCGGCCCGAGGCCGCCCCCCAGTTCCAGGTCACCTGCGACGGCCAGCGGCCGCGCCCGACGTCCAGCACCCCCCAGGCGTCGCCATCGGCACCGAGGGCGAACTCCTCGTCGCCGATCCGGAGGAGCCCGGTGGCCGGACGGGCCACCTGCTTGGACGTGAAGTTGAAGGTGTCGTCGCTCCAGGGCACGACGACGTTCACGGACTCCAGACCGGACGGGCGGGCGACCTGGGCGGCGAAGGACCCGGGCCGGCCGTCCGGCTCGGTCCAGCCGGCCAGGAGGTGCGTGCCGGCGTCGTCCTCGGCGCCGATGGAGAGGGACAACCCGTCACGGTCGACGTGGAGCGCTGCCGTGCCGCACACCTGCGGCAGCCGGATCGGGCCCGGCTCGGTGATGATGCCCTGCCCACCGGTCCGCCCGGACGACAGCTGCGCCCACCAGACGTCGGCCAGTCCGAGCACGTCGATGTCCGAGTAGACGCACGAGACCACCACGTCGCCGGCCAGCACGGCCCAGTAGTCCCACCGCTTGTTCCGCCCCGGATCACCACCGTCGAGGTTGGCCCGGTGCAGCGGATGGCGGGACCAGCCCCGGGCGGCGGGGTTCAGGGGACCGCCGTCCGGGAGGCAGAGGTCGACGGGGGCGGTGAGCTCCGGTTCGTGGGTCACGGCGCCGTTCTACACCGCCGGACCCGTTGTCCGCCGTCCCACGACGGGCCAGGATGGGTCCGTGCCCATCCTCGACGCCCACCACGACCTCGGCCATCCGGTCGAGGGAGACACCGCCTGGAGCGAGTCCTACTACTTCAACGGCTACGACCCGGGCAGCGACTCCGGGCTCTTCACCCGTATCGGGATCCGCCCCAACGAGGGGACGATGGATGTCGGGCTGTCGGTCTGGCTACCGGGCGGCGACCTGGCCGAGTACCGGGCCGTGGTCGAGCAGCACGAGATGGTGGACACCGACCTGGTCGTCGGCGCCGTCCGCTACCGGATGGTCGAGCCGGTGCGGTCGTGGCACCTGACGTTCGACGGCGACGTCGCGGTGCGGTCCTGCACCCGGGGGTCGTCGCGTGACCGCGACGTCCGGATCCGGCTCGACCTCCGCTTCGACTCCCTGACACCGCCGATCGGGACGGACGGCCAGGGTGCCGCCCGGCCCGGATCGGCCGAGTCGGCCGACGCGGCCGGCACCACCGGCAAGGGGCACTTCGAGCAGTCCGGCACCTGGACGGGCGGGGTGGAGGTCGACGGACGGAGGTACGACTGGGACGGTGCGCTCGGCAACCGCGACCGATCGTGGGGCCCCCGCAACTGGGGCGGGCCACCGATGTGGCGCTGGTTCAGCATCAACGTCGACGAACGGCTGCACTTCGGCGGCATCCGGCTCGGCACCGGCCACGGCGACCTGCACCGCGGGTGGGTCTCCGACGACGGCCGGGCCGCCAGCATCGCCGAGTGGCAGGTCCGCACCGAGCCCGCCGACGACGGTCTCACCCAGCGCACCGTGCACCTGACCGTGGTCGACAAGCGGGGGACGCGGTACGCGCTGCGCGGCGACGTCCTCCGCGTGGCCGACATCGGCCGCTCGACCGGGACCCTGGTCAACGAGGGCCTGACCCGTTGGACGCTCCTCACCGAGGACGACGACGGTCCGGTCCGGTCGGGGTACGGCATCGCCGAGTACATCCATCA
>PMFY01000270.1 GCA_003157945.1 Acidimicrobiaceae bacterium
ACACCCGACGACCAAGTGGAGGACCTCATTATCATGCGCGCACTCGAGCCCGAGGTGTTTGATGCCGTCTGGACTGCGACAGAACCCCTGATCCCGCCACCTCCGAAGACCCATCCTCTGGGCTGTCACCGTCCTCGGGTCTCGGACCGGCTCTGCTTCTGGGGAATTGCCATTCGGCTGGTGACCGGCTGCTCCTGGGTGACTGTCGAAGCACTCCTCGACTACCAGGTCTCGGATACGACCCTTCGGGCCCGGCGTGACGAATGGGTGGCGGCCGGGGTCTTTGACCAGTTGTGTGCGCATGCCCGGCACGCCTACGACCGCATCATCGGTCTGGACCTTTCCGAAGTAGGCATTGACGGATCACTCCACAAAGCCCCATGTGGTGGAGAAGGAACCGGTCCCAACCCCACTGACCGGGGAAAACTTGGATGGAAGTGGTCGATCGCCACCGATGCTCACGGCATCCCGATCGGCTGGGCCCTCGACGGCGCCAACCGCAACGACATCAAGCTGCTCGACCCCACCCTCGACGACCTGGCGTCGGCGGGGCTGCTCGAGGAGGTCGAGACCCTGCACCTCGACCGGGGCTACGACTATCCCAAAGTCCGCGCCCAGCTGGCCGGTCGCGGCCTCGACGATCTCAACATCCAGCTCCGCTCGAAGCGCTGTGCCGGCGCCACGGCGAAGCAACCGATGCGTCTTGGACTGCGCTGGGTGGTTGAAGGCACCAACTCGTGGCTGAGCAACTACGGCCAGCTCCGTCGCAACACCGATCGGCGAACCCGACACCGCCATACCCAGCTCTGCCTGGTCGTCGCCCTGCTCATCACGGCCAAGCTCATCGACTGGCGCGACCGGTGGAGCTCGGATTCACGGCCTATCCGCTAATCCCCTTAGTGTCACCCGAGAGACGACCTGGACGGGTCCTACCCCCTGAGCTGGGAGAACGCGACGCCTGCGGACCCAGCAGACAAGGCCGCCCGCTCTCTCAAGGTGGCGACACGGGTTCGAATCCCGTTGGGACTCCTCATGTGGTTGGTCAGAGGCGAATCCGCCTCCCAGCCGGGCCCTTCGGGCGCCAACTGCCATAACTCGTTCCATATCTTTTGGCCCCGTCGCGGCCGCTCCCGAACAGAATTTCGGACGTTCCATGGCGCGCGACCGACTTCCTCGGACGGACCCGACCACGAGACCGACAGACTCCATCCCATACCGCCTCCAGAACATCCCCGATCCGGGGGCACGGTGGGCCGATCGGCGCACCTCGATCGACGCGTCGGTCGTTCACGGGCGGTGAATTGATGGCCGAGGTCAATCCGGTCGCCAAGACGCCGAGCGGCTGTTACCTCATCGCCCGTATCGTCAACGGGACGTTCCAGCGCCAGGGCGATCCGCCCACCACGGGCGGCACGCAGGGATTCTGCTGCGACAGGCCGTACTTCTACGCGAAGCAGCGCTGCGGCCGTCGAAGCCGACATGTCCCGAATCCGAGATCCAGGGGTCGGACATGAGCGATGATCAGATCCGGGGATCGTTGCCTGTCCCGGCTCGGGCGGCGCCGGTTCCCGCCCATCTCAGTCCAGACCCTCGACATGGAGGGAATTCCCGGGTGACGGTCAGCCGGGTGTACGGACCCAACCGGAGGCCATCGCCGTGATCGCAGTCGTCTTCGCCGCGCTGGCGGCATTCACCAACGCCGTCGCCTCCGTGATGGAGCGCATCGGCGTCGAATCCGCACCCGAGTCGGCTGCGCTCAAGGCCAGTCTCATCGGCCATGCCGTGAAACAGAAGATCTGGCTCATCGGATTCGGGGTCAGCGTGGTCCAGTTCGGGTTCGTGGCGACGGCCTTGAAGCATGGCGAGCTCAGCACGGTGCAACCGGTGCTCACGACCGAACTGCTGTTCCTCCTCCTCATTCTCGGCCTCTGGTTCAAGTACCACTTGGGTGCCCGGGAATGGCTCGGGGCCCTCACCATCGTCGTCGGACTCGGTGGCTTCTTCCTGGCCGCGCGACCGCACGGTGGCCAGGAGCTCCCGTCGACGACCCAGTGGATCGTGGCGTCAGCAGCTGTCGGGGGAGCGATCGGTCTGGGCGTTCTCGGCGGCATGTGGGGACCGCGATGGTGGCGGGCCGCCTCCCTCGGGGCAGCCGCCGCCGTGGCCGCTGCCTATACCTCGGCACTGACCAAGGCGATCACCAGCTACCTCGACCACGGCTGGAGCGCGGTCTTCACCCATTTCGAGCCCTACATGCTCTCGGTGGCGGGGTTCGGCGCGATCTTCCTGCTCCAGAGCGCACTGCACGCCGGCCCGATCACGGCATCCCGCACGACCCTGGTGACGACGAATCCGTTGGTGAGCATCGTGCTCGGGATCACGCTGTTCGGCGACATCCTGCGGGGCGGCGCCCTGTGGATCACGCTCGAGGTGTTGGCCCTGGCGGTGCTCGTCGCCGGAGTCGTCATCCTCACCCGGTCGCCACTGATCGCCGGATCTCCCGACGGGGGCACCGATGACGAGAAGCTCGGCGGCGCCCGGAAGCGGGCGATGATGGTCGTGCCCCCGATCGAGGCGCTTCCCTGAACTCTGCACTGTTCCGGGTGCCTGAACCGTTCCTGGTTCCGGCACCCGGGCACTCCGGTGGTATCCCAGTGGACGTCATGATCTCGGCACCCGCCGATGGCCGCGGGGGTTCCACAATCCAGTGACCAGTTCACGTACCTGGACCCGGTCATCACGGCAATCACTTCCTCATCCGGACCGACCACCGGCGGCAGGAAGGTCACCATCACGGGGTCGGACCTCCAAGGGGCCAGGTTGGTCATCGGTGGTACTTCGGCGGCGGGTGTGAAGGTCAACGGGAAGGGGACCTCGCGGAAAGCGGAGGTGCCCGTAGGGACGGTGGGGCCCGCAGAGGTCGAGGTCTACACGCCCGGATCGTTCGCACCGGCGGTGACGACCTACACGTATGCATCCTGACCACTCGATCGGGGTCGCCCGGGTCGGTCGTCCGATGAGCGCTCCTCCGGAGCGACGGTCCTGAAGGCCTGGCGGGGGCCTGACGGCCGTGACGACCCAGGACGGAAGACCGCCCGCGCTCCGGCAGGTCCGGGACTCCAGGCCGGCAAGTGCGCGTCGGCTTCCCCTCCGCCACCGAACGGTGCCGCGTTCGCCCCGGACCTGCCGGGGTGGGATTGCGCGGGGAGCGCAACCTCACGCGGCATCCCGTCGAACGGATGGCCGACCCACCCCGTGTCGATGCGCTGAACCTGATCGTTCCCGACGGGCCGCCCGGGACATCGCCGCTCAGCCGTCCCGCCCACCTTCCAGGTCCGCGAGGGCCTTCGTCACCTCCTGGGCAACTCGCAACGACTCCATGGCTTCATCAGCGTTGTAGATGGCGACTTCCGGGGACACGTCGACGCCGGTCGGGTGGGGAATCGGCTCTTCGAAGTCCGAGTAGGGATGCAGGGAATCGTTCCGCAAGTCGAACAGCCGTCCGAGCGCCTGGGCCAGGTCGCTGTCGATAGCGCCCCGTTCGACCAGGTACTGACCCAGGCGCGCTCCCTTGTTGCTGCCGCGCTGACGTCCATCCGGCAACAGCCGCTTGGGAGGCTTGGTCAGTGGCGTCGCGTCACCCGTGATCGACTGCTTCCTCTGGGCCTCCACCGCGGCGGCCGACGCCGAGATCGCCATGACGCTCGCATGGAACTCCTGGGCCAACGCCGCCGGCCCGACAAGGCGCGCGCTGATGGCCGCGGCGACGCGCTCTTCAGCGATCATCAACCAGGTCGGGGCCCACTCCAATCGCGCCGAGAGCTTCATGGTGAGGCCCATGGCCGAGCCGATGACGATCGGTGGCAGTGTGCCGTGGCCACGTGGCTGGTCGGGAACGGTCACCCGGACCAGAATAGTTGGGCATCCTGTGTCCTTCCCGGGTGAGGGAAGGCCGGCCAGGCCTCACCCCTCGGCGGCCCGGGCCACTATGGATCCAGGCGGGGATCCGCTAGGTCGAGAGCCCACTGGTGCGACCACTCGGCGACACCGGTCCGCATCCCGTCCGCGTCCACCACTGCCGATGGCGCCGGAGTCGATCCGGTGCCGGCCCGGCAACACCGGTTGCCAAACGAAGAGCGGAGGGTGTGTTCGGGCTGGGTGCGAGCATGCGATGGTGCGGCCACAACGACGATTCCAATCTGGGAAGCCTGAAGGGGCCGGCACATGCCTCCGGAACGGCAGCAGGGGAACGGCGGTGGATGGTTCGCCTCGTCGTGGCGGTGGCCTTGGTCGGCGCCCTGATGGCCGGAGCGGGCGAGAGTGTCGGCACNNTGGGTCCCCGCCCATGCCCTTCGGGCACGGGCAGTCCTGCCTCCTCGACGGCGGTCTTCCGGGAAGCGGAGCGATCCTGCACACTGACTTCTGGCTGAAAACGTATGGCGTCTCGGGCAATTGGTCGTGCCAGGTCGCCACCGGTGGTACCCACACCAGCGTCACGGGCGACTGGGTGGTACCCCAGGTGACCGACATCGCGCCGATCTACGTTGACTACTCCGCCACCTGGATCGGAATCCACCGGGTCACGTCGCAGCCGCTGATCCAAACCGGTACCGCCCAAGAATCGGGGAGGGGGTGGGCTCGGCAGTTCGCCTCGTACGACCTCCTGCCGGGCGAATCGCGACCCATCGACCACACGGTGGATCCAGGTAACCGGATTACTGCGTCAGTGTCCGAGGTGAACGCGACGACTAATTCCTGGCGGATCGAGAGTGCCGGTTCCACCCGTTACCGCCGTTCGACTCGTTCCGGAGAACGTCAGACATGACGTCGTCAAGGGCCATTACCGCCGAAGCTGAGGACGTTCGTCTTCGATGGTCCGCTGTCGGCTCAGACTCCGTGGCCGACACAGCTACCCCCGTCGTTGTTGCTGATGGTGCCGTCGGGACAGAGCGTGTCGGACCACGTCACCCCGGAGGTCGACGCGTTCGTCAGGACGGCATTCGTCAGGTTGGCGCTCGCCAAGCCGGCTCTGGTCAGGTCGGCATTGGTCAAGTTCGCACCTGACAGGTTGGCAGCGGTCAAGGCGGAGTAGCTCAGGCCGGCGGAGGTCAGGTCGGCGTCAGCGAGGTCAGTCAGTCGCAGATCGGCAAAGGTCAGGTTGGCTCCGGACAGGTCGGCATCGGAAAGGTTCGCGTTGTACAGATTGGATTGCAGAAGACTTGCGTTGGACAACGTCGCTTGAGTCAGGTTCGCGTTGGTCAGATCGACTCCGGACAGGTCGGCATCGGCCAGATCAATGTAGGCAAGGTCGGCGTTAGCTAGGTCAGCGCCCGGGCCCAAGAGGTAACCCTGAACCAGACTCCAGTCGGCGGGGAGGGTCATGGGGGTGCCGGTAATCCCTCCGGATGAAACCCCGGCAAGGTTGGCGCCGGACAGGTCGGTACCGGACAGGTCGGCGCCGGACACGTTGGAACCGTTCATATTGGCATTGGTGAGGTTGGTGCTGGAAAGGTTGGCGCCGGACAAGTCGGCTCCGTTGGACAGGTCAGCGCCCGACAGATCGGCGAATGAGAGGTCGGCACCGGACAGGTGGGCAAAGAACAGATTGGCGCCGGGCCCGATCAGGTACCCCTGCACCAAACTCCAGTTGATCGGAAGGGCTGATGGAGTACCAATAATCCCGCCAGAATTGACCATGGACAGGTCCGCGGAGGACAGATTGGTGCCGGAAAGGTTGGCGCCAGAAAGGTTGTCTTCGCTCAAGTCTGCACCCGACATGTCGGCGTCCGACAGGCTTGCGCTGGAAAGGCTGCAGTCCGATACGTCGTCGTCGGACAAGTTGAGGCCATCCAGATTCGCTCGTGACAGATTGGCGCCGGGGCCGATCAGGTACCCACCTTGTGCCAATCTCCAGTCAGTTGGAAGGGCTGAAGGAGTGCCAGTGATGCCACCGGAGCCAACCCAGTACAGGTTGGCGTCGGAAAGACTGGTGCCCGAAAGGTTGGCGTCGAGGAGGTCTGCGCTCCCCAGGTCTGCGCCTGACATGTCGGCGCCCGACAGGTTGGCATTAGAGAGGTTGCCTTCCGATAGTGTGACGCCGGCCAAGTCGACGTCACTAAGGTTGGCTCCGTACAGATCGGCGCCGGGGCCGACTAGGTACCCACCCTGCACCAAACTCCAACTGGGGGGGAGGGCTGCGGGAGTGCCGGTGATGCCGCCTGAAAGGTCGCCGGACAAGTTGGCGTACAGGTCGGCGTTGGTCACGTTGGCATTGGTCAGGTCGACAGAATTCAAGCTGGCGCTGGACAGGTCGGCGCCATCAAGGTCGGCGCCGGACAAGTCGGAGCCAGAGAGGTAGGCGCGGTACAAGTTGGCTCCGGACAGATCGGCGCCGGGGCCTATCAGGTAGCCCTGCACCAGTTCCCACCCAGCCGGAAGTGCCAATGGCTTCCCAGTTATGCCCCCGGATTCCACACCGCTCAAATTGGCGTAGGTCAGGTTGGCGTCGGAAAGGTTGGTGCCCGACAGGTTGGCGCCAACCAGACCGACGTGAGACATGTCTGCGCCCGACAGGTCGGCGCCAGTCAGATCGACACCGTTGAGTTCTGAGCCGGCCAGATCACAGCCCTGCAGGTCCGCGTGGGGGCCCAATTCGT
>PMFY01000048.1 GCA_003157945.1 Acidimicrobiaceae bacterium
GGGGCGCGCATCTTCAATGCGGCCACCGCGCTGGGCGTCGATGTGCGGGTACTGACCAGCGGCTTTGACACGGTGATGTTCTGCTTGTCGAAGGGGCTGGGCGCGCCGGTGGGGTCCATGCTGGTTGGCTCGGCGGAGCTGATGGCGCAGGCGCGGCTCTATCGAAAAGCATTGGGTGGCGGAATGCGGCAGGCGGGCATTCTGGCGGCGGCGGGGTTGATCGCGCTGGAGCAGGGGCCGAAGCGGTTGCATGAGGACCACGCCAACGCCCGCCTGCTGGCCGAGGCGCTGGCCGGTCCGGCGGCCCGGGACTGGGTCTGCTCCCACATCCTGACCGAGCGCCAGGTGGGGATCGCCGCCGCGGAGCGGGCCCAGAGCTGGGTGTCCGAGGCCGACCCCGCGCTGGTGGCGGAATTCCTCATCGGTGGGATCACCCGGGCGGAGGTCGACGCCGACCTCGGACTGGTCTGGAAGGCGGCCGACCCCAACACCATGCTGCTGCCGCCCCTCCCGAACTTCCTGTTCCAGCGCGACCCGTCGTGCTGGATCTTCGACGGCGTCACGGTCAACCCCATGACGAAGCCGGCGCGCAAGCCGGAGTCGATGATCGTCGAGACCATCTACCGCTTCCACCCCATGTTCGCCACCGAGGAGTTCCCGATCTGGCTCGGCGGCGCCGACGAGGACTGGGGCCAGTGTCACGTCGAAGGGGGCGACGTCCAGCCGATCGGCAACGGCACGGTGATGATCGGCATGGGCGAGCGCACCACACCCCAGGCGGTGCTCTACATCGCCCGGGCGCTGTTCCGGGCCGGCTCGGCGACCCAGGTGCTGGCCGTGCACCTGCCGAAGTCACGCAGCTACATGCACCTGGACACCGTGATCACCATGTGCGACCGGGACCTGGTGACACTGTTCCCCGAAGTGGTCGGGGGCGCCCGGACGTGGGGGATCCGACCCGGGGACTCCGCGGACGACCTCGTGGTCGAGGAGCAGTCCGGCCCGCTGGTCGACGCCATGGCCACGGCCCTGGGCACCGGACCCCTGCGCGTCGTCCCCACGGGCGGCGACCACTTCGAGGCCGAGCGTGAGCAGTGGGACGACGGCAACAACGTCGTCGCCCTCGAGCCCGGCGTCGTCGTCGCCTACGAGCGCAACACCGGGACCAACACGGCCCTGCGCAAGGCCGGGATCGAGGTCATCACCATCGAGGGGTTCGAACTCGGCCGGGGCCGGGGCGGGTCCCACTGCATGACCTGCCCGCTCGAGCGCGACCCGGCGTTCTGACGCGTGGCCCGCGGGTCGGCCGATCCTCCGTCTCGGTGACCAAGGACCCTGTCCGGAGCGGGTCCCGGGGGATCACGATGTCCGTGGACGGACGGGCACCTGCCCGACAGGGAGCGGAGGAACGGACATGGGCATACTCCTCGTCATCGGCATGATGTCGTATGCGGCCGGCCTCTGCTGGCTGTTCCAGCGGGTCGACCAGCGGTCGTCACGGGTCCCCGGGCCGGAGGACGGGGCGCACGGCGAGCCGGTCGGCGTCGTGATCCCCGATCACGTGCCGGGCGAATGGGTCGAGGCGTACCGGTCCGAGCCGGGTGGCTGAAGCGGTCCACGGACGCACCGGCCCGACCGGCGTGACCAGGGGCGGGCCCCGGGTCAGAAGCCTCCGTTGAGCCCCATCTGGGCCGGGTTGATCCGGTGGTCGAAGGTCCAGATGGTGAATCCGCCCTGCTGGGTGACCTTCGCCGGGACTCCGTTCGCCTTGGTCCAGGCGGTCAGCTGTTGGTCGAGGGGACCGTTCGGGGTCACGACGTACGTGGATCGCGGAGCATCCAGGGCGGCGGACTCGCCGATAACGTCCCGGACGGGGGCGACGGAACTCGCGGTGAGTCGACCATCGGAGCAGACCTGGAGCGGGCCGGCGATCCAGTAGGCGGCCCATACCGCGTCCCGATGCTGGGCCACCAGGTCCGCTCCGGTCGTGGTCAGTGTCGGGTCACACGTGGGCACGGCGGCGAACCCGGAGGTGTCGGACCAGAGGGTGGTGACCACCGACACCAGGGCGATCACCGGCAGCACCACCGTCAGCCGGATCTTCGACAGCAGATGGGCGGCGATGAGGAGGATCGGCGGCACGATGACGACGGCATACCGGAACGTGGCCGTGCCCAGGATGACGTTGCCGGCCACGAGCACCGGGGGCCAGATGACCACGGTGGCGCCGACGGCGGCGAGTGCGACCTCCCGCCGGACGGCGGACACGACGGTGAAGACGACCGCCGCGGCGTAGACGGCCACGCCGAGCGCGGTGAGCACGCCGGGCGTCGTGCCGGACGACCCCCAGATCACGCCCAGCCGGAATTGACCACCCCGCAGGGCCATGGGGAGGACCTGACTCACGGAATGCACGAGGTTGGCGGACTTGCTCGCGCCCGCGGGCGGAAGGTGGAATGCCGCGCTGCCGTTGATGGCGAAGTACGCGAGCCAGGGCGACACCCCGACGAGTGCCGCGACCGCGAGGCCCAGGCNNCAGATGGCGAGGCCGGCGCAGAGGCCCGCGAGCCACAGGTCGACCGTCGAGGTGCGGTCCGCGAACCACCGGAGGACGAACAGGCAGGTGGCGAGCGCGAAGACGATGGCCGGGAGCCAGAAGACGTATTCACGTGAACTCCAGAACAGCCAGAGGGCGGGAAAGAACCAGTAGGTTCCCGCAGCCACGTTGGCGGCCATCCCCGACACCGTCCGCAGTCCGATGGCGCGGAGCAGGAAGACGGCGATCAGCGTGAGTCCGGAGTCGACCACCGTGAACA
>PMFY01000076.1 GCA_003157945.1 Acidimicrobiaceae bacterium
TGAACATGCCGATCTTCGTGCTCGACAACGCCTATGCGCTGGGCGTCGCCAGTTCGCTGGGGGACGCGGCGGTCACCCACGAACGACTGGCGCCGTTCGTCGCCCTGGCGGGAGCGGCCGGTGTCACCGAGGCGTCACTCCTCCGCTTCGTCCCCGAGGAGATCAGCGCGCTCGTGCGGCTCGACGAACTCGACGATGCGACGGAGCTCCTCGACTACTTCGAGTCCTGTGCCGAGCGGTCGGCCAGATCCTGGCCCATGGCGGCGGCGGCGCGCTGCCGGGCCCTCGTAGCCATCGCCCGGGGAGACCCGACCGAGGCGTCGGGCGCGGTCGAACGGGCGGTGCTCCACCACCGGGGTGTCCGTCAGCCGTTCGAGGAAGCACGCACCTGGCTGGTCGCCGGGGAGATCTACCGGCGGTCCCGTGCCAAGCGGAAGGCCGCCGAGGCGCTGTCCAACGCCATCGACCTCTTCGAGGGCCTGGGGAGTCCGGGGTGGTCGCAGCAGGCCCGGGATGAGCTCGCCAGGGTCGGTCTCCGAGCCGGGCGGACGAAACGCGACGGACCGGACCTCACCACCGCCGAACGCGAGGTCATCGAACTCGTCATCTCGGGCCTGTCGAACCGCGAGGTGGCCCAACAGCTCTTCATGGGCCAGCGGACCGTCGAAGCCCACCTCACGCACGTCTTCCAGAAGCTCGGCGTGCGGTCCCGGACGCAGCTGGCGGCCGCCTACCGTCTCCCCGCAGACGGAGTCCGCTGACCTCCGTCCGCGGGAACGGCGTGACGCCGGCCTGACGTGGCGTGCCCTCGTGATACGTAGGTGAGGACGTCGATGCCGCTACCAGGTCCGCCAGGCGCCCGGTCACGGATCCACCGACTCCGCCGAGCGTTCCGCACCGGCCCGACTCGCCGGACCCGGGTCGTCCGAAATCGTGCGGACCGTTCCTACGAGGCGGCGGCCGTGGCGTCGGCGGGTACGCCGTCGCGGTAGCGGACGGAGCGGTTGCGCACCGATGGGACCCGGGGCCCGACCAGCAGTCCGCCCGTCAGGTTGAGGGGGTCGGCGCCGGCCACGGTGACCTCTGCGCCCCGCGCAGGATCGTGCTGCACCTGGCCGAGGAGATCGGCGGCATCCGTGGCCGCGTACTGCTCGCCGGAGATGCCGGCCACGAACCGGCCCCCCAGGACCTGACCCCGGGCCTCGAGCCGTCGTAGGGCCCGCACCACGTCGCGCCAGGGGATGCGGTACGACTCGCGCTCCCACAGGTCCCAGGCCACCACGCCCCAGCGGGCCAGCAGCTGCCAGGCGACGGCCTCGGCCAGCTCCTCGGACTCCGGTCCGTGCCCCGGGCCGGGCACCTCCGGCTCGGGCAGGAGCGACCAGCGGCCCTCGCCGATGCCGCTCCCCGGGAGGGCGCGTGCCCGTCCGAGGGCGGCGCGACGGGCACCGGCCCGGCCGGGGCCGCGGCGGGCCCGGGCCGCCAGCAGGCTCCGCACGGCCGCGAAGGCGTCGGCCGTGACGATCCCCCGCGACACGAGGTCCCACAGTCCCTCGTCGACGTCGCTGTCGAGCCGCCCGGTGGCACCGGGCAGCTCGGAGCGGAAGGACGCGCCCCGGGTACGGAGGACGGCGAGGAGGTCGGACGAGGCCCCGACCGAGGGTGCCACCACGTCGCGTCCGGCCCGCACCGCGGCCAGCGTCCAGCCCAGGTCCTCCCGGCACGTCAGGGCCAGCGGCGTGGCCGGCGACGGGGTGGCCGTGCCGCGGCGGGCGGGCTCATCCCCTTCGACTGCGTCGGGGCGCGGGGTGAGTCGGCCCCAGGCCACCTGACCCGCCAGGCACAGCTCGTCGAGCCAGCGGGGGTCGTAGCCGGCCACGCGGGCCGGCAGCAGGTGGCGCTCCCACTCGCCGGCCGGCGCCTCGATGCCCTGGAGCTGCTCGATGACCGCGAGCAGGCCGGCCCGGCCCTCGGCGTGCGTCCCCGACGCGACGTGCTGCCAGCAGGCCAGGAAGCGGATGAACGTGGCCACGGGCACCGCCTCGACGCGGCGCCGACGACGGGTCCGGCTGGCGGCATGGATGCGCACCAGCAGGTGCCGGGCGCACCAGCGGCCGTCGGGGAGTTCGATGGCCGAGCCCAGGGCCTGACGGCGGGCCAGGCCGGACCGCGCCCGGGCCGCCGTGACGGGCACGCCCCGGACGGCACCCGACGGCAGCTCGCCCCCGTCGACCAGTCGCTCCACCGTCACGGGTCCGGCCAGGTCGAGGTGACCGCCCACGCACTCGGCCAGGGCGTCGTCGGCGTCGACCAGGGGGTCGGTCAGCGAGTCATGGACGAGCTCGGCCTCGCCGCGTCGCTCGGTGGCGGCCCAGTGGCCGCCCACCAGTCCGGCCCGCCCGTCGGCCACCAGCTCCTCGAACCAGGGGCGCCAGGCGGGCACGTCGCGGCACAGGACGAGGGAGAGCAGCAGGTCGTGGAGCTCGTCGGCGTCGCGTGGTGTGGCGCGGATCTGGTCCAGGACCTCGGCCTCGGCCACCGGGTCGAAGGCGGCGAGCTCCCCCGGGGCGACCGGGAGGCCGGGCGGCAGCCCGTCGGGACCCAGCACCCCGAGTCCCCGGGGCACCGCCACGGCCCGCGTCCGGCGCTCCTCCAGCGGCGCGCCGTCGAGGAAGGTGAACGGCTTGCCGGTGAGGATGCCGTGGGCGAGGGGTGAGGGCTCGGCCGACTCCACGAAGTGGACCGACACGCGGCCGGACTCCAGGTCGTCGAGGAGGGCCACCAGGCCGTCGGCGTCGAGCGGCTCGGTCAGGCAGTCGTCGACGGTCTGGCGGACCAGGACGTGGTCGGGGACGGGCACCGGCCCCGGAGGGGCGTTCTCCTGGCAGGCGGCCAACGCCGGCCAGGTGGCGGCCAGCATGTCCTCGGCCTCCATCCGCTGCAGGTGGATGGGCCGACGGGCCCCACCGCGCGAGCGGGGGACCACCAGGGCCCGGTTGAGGTTCCACCGCCACCGGGCGGCCAGCATCGGATGGGGCAGCACGGCCTGGACCAGGACGTCGTGGGCGGTGGTGCTCTGGAGCATCGAGGGGACCTGCGGCAGGGGGAAGCTGTGCTGGGGCCCGAGGGAGAGGACGACGGTGTCGTCGTCGGCGGCGGCCTGGAGCTCGAAGTCGAAGGAGACGCAGAACCGCTTGCGCAGGGCCAGCCCCAGCGCCCGGTTGATGCGTCCGCCGTAGGGGGAGTGGACGATCAGCTGGGTCCCCTCGGCGTCGTCGAAGACCCGCTCGATGACCAGGCGGTCGCGGGTGGGGAGCGCCCCCAGGGCCGCGAGGCCGGCACCCAGGTAGGCGACCACCTGGTCGGCCACCTCCTCGGACACGCCGGCCCGGGCGCGCACCTCGGCCCGGGCCCCGGTGCCGTCGCCGGCGGCCAGGAGCGGCTCGAGCGCGGCCCGGAGGTCACCGACCTCCGCGCTGAGCTCGGCCGTGCGGGCGGGGGCCTCGCCGAGCCAGAAGGGGATGGTCGGGGGCAGGTCGGCGGCGTCGACCACGCGCACGGTACCCGTCTCCACCTTGACGACGCGCCACGAGTGGGTTCCCAGGAGGAAGATGTCGCCGGCGGTCGCCTCGACGGCGAAGTCCTCGTGGACCGAGCCCACGGTGACGCCGTCGGGGTCGAGGACGACGCGGTAGTCGCCCGTCTCCGGGATGGCTCCGCCACTGGTGAGCGCGGCCAGCCGTGCTCCCCGGCGCGCCCGGAGTCGGCCGTTGACCGCGTCGTGGTGCAGATGGGCGCCGCGTCGTCCGCGTCCGGTCTGGATGCCCCAGGAGGCCAGCTCCACGACCTGGTCGAACTGGGCGCGGGTGAGCCCGGCGAAGGGTGCAGCCCGCCGCACCAGGGCGAAGAGGGCGTCGACGTCCCACTCGCCGGCGGCGGCCACCTCGGCCACGACCTGCTGGGTCAGGACGTCCGACGGGGCCACGGGTGGATGGAGCAGGTCGAGGTGGCCCGCCCGCACGGCCGCCAGCAGGGCCGTGCACTCCACCAGCTCGTCGCGGGTCAGCGGATAGAGGCGTCCGGACGGGGTGCCCTCGACGTGGTGGTTGGCCCGGCCCACCCGCTGGAGGAAGGTGCCGATGGCCCGGGGGGAGCCGATCTGGCAGACGAGCTCGACCGGTCCCACGTCGATGCCGAGCTCGAGGGAGGCGGTGGCGACCAGGGCACGGAGGTCACCCGCCCGGAGCCGTTGCTCGACGATCCGACGGCGGGCCGCCGAGAGACTGCCGTGGTGGGCGGCCACCTGGAGCGCGGCGTCGACCTCGGCGCCCGACGCGGCGGCCGTACCCTCCTCGGCGCCGAGTCGCCGGGCCAGCTGATGGGCCACGCGCTCGGCCATCTTGCGCGTGTTGACGAAGACGAGGGTCGTGCGGTGCTCGAGCACGTGCCCGGCGATCCGGTCGAGCACGTCGGAGAACTGGGCGCCGCTGGCCACCGCCTCGAGCTCGCTGTCGGGCAGCTCGATGGCCACGTCGAGGTCGCGGGCGTGTCCGCAGTCGATGACGGCCGTAGGCGGGGCGGTGTGGTCGACGCCCGACAACAGACGGGCCACCACCTCGAGGGGACGCTGGGTGGCGGACAGCCCGATGCGCTGGAGCCGGCCGCCCCGTTCGGCCACCAGGTGGGCGAGGCGCTCCAGACTGAGGGCGAGGTGAGACCCCCGCTTGTCGCGGGCCAGCGTATGGACCTCGTCGACGATGACGGTGTGGACCCCGCCCAGGACGGCCCGTGACGACGCGGCGGTCAACAACAGGTAGAGCGACTCCGGGGTGGTGACGAGGAGGTCGGGCGGCCGCTTCCGCATGGCGGCCCGCTCGGCCGCCGGCGTGTCCCCGGTGCGGACCGCCACGGTGAGCCCCGGCGGCGCCAGGCCGAGCCGTTCGGCCTCGGCGGCGATCCCGTCCAGGGGGGCCCGCAGGTTCTCCTCGACGTCGACGGCCAGGGCGCGCAGCGGCGAGATGTAGACGACCCCCGGGCCGGGGGGTGGGGCATCGTCGGTGGGCACGGCCCGACCGTCCGACTGGGCCCGGTAGGCGGCGTCGATGGCCACGAGGAAGCCGGTGAGCGTCTTGCCCGAGCCCGTCGGCGAGGCGACCAGGACGTCCTCGCCGGACAGGATCCGGGGCCACGCCCGCCGCTGGGGTTCCGTGGCCCCCCCGGGGAAGCGGCGGCGGAACCAGGCCGCCACGGCCGGGTGGAACTCGTCCGGGATGCCGTCCCCGCCGACCGTTTCGGGAGGAGCGGCCCCGGTGGCAGCCGGTGGTGAGGTCCGGATCACCCGCCCATTCTACGGGTGGGCCGTCACGCCGACCCGGGCCGGCCGATCCGTCCGGCGGACTCGCACCCGACCCGTGTGGACCGGCGGGCGGGCGGGTACAGCGGAGGACGGCCGGGGGTTCCGGCCGGAGAGGAACGGATCGTGACCGAGGCCCGGACGACCGGGGAATCCACCGCACCGGTCGAGGCGCGTCGGACCGCGCTCGAGACCGAGCACCACCGCCTGGTGGGACTGCGCCGGGACGTGCTCGGCGAGGTGTCGGACGAGGCCGTCCCGGCATCCGGCGCGACGGGCGGCCCGGGCCGGCACCCGACCGACGGGGGGAGCGGTGGAGAGGACCGGGAGCGCAGCCAGGCCGTCCTCGGGCAGTTGGACCAGCAACTGCGGGACGTCGACGACGCCATCGGCCGGCTCGACCGTGGGGAGTACGGCCTCTGTGAGGTCTGTGGCGAGCCCATCGGGGCGGCACGCCTCGAGGCGCTGCCGGCCTCCCGCTTCTGTGTCCGTCACCGGGAGCTGGTGGAGCGCGGGATGGGGCGTGCGGGCGAGCCCATCGGGGGTGCAGGGCCGGTGGCGCTCCCGTGAACGCCCTCGAGCGGACGCTCCGCCGGGTCGACGCCGCCCAGCAGCGCCACACCGTGCCGGCATTCCTCGTCGGCGTGGTCAAGAAGTTCGGCGACGACAACGGCGGCAACCTCTCGGTGCAGCTGACGTACGCGATGTTCGTGACGGTCTTTCCGCTGCTGCTCCTGCTGGTGACCGTGCTCACGCTCGTGCTGGGCGGCCATCCCGGACTGCAGCAGCGGGTGCTGCACTCGGCGTTCGGGCAGTTCCCCATCATCGGCACGCAGTTGGCCCACAACGTCCACGCCCTGCACCGGTCCTCCGTCGTCGGTCTCGTGGTCGGCCTGGTGGGCCTCGTCTACGGCACCACGGGCCTCGCCCAGGCCGGACTGTTCTCGATGGCCCAGATCTGGAACATCCCGGGCGCCGTGCGCCCCGCCTACGCCGCCCGGCTGGCCCGCAGCCTCCTCTTCCTGGCCGTGCTCTTCGTCGGCCTGGTCGTCACCACCGTGCTCACGGGATTCGGCACCTTCGGCCGCCACGACGTCTGGTTGGGCCTGGTCGGCGAGGTGCTGGCCGGCGCCGTCAACGTGGCGATCTACCTGACGGCCTTCCGGGTGCTGACACCCGGACAGGTGGCGACCCGGTGGCTGGTTCCGGGCGCCGTGGTCGGCGGCATCGCCTGGACACTGCTCCAGGCGTTGGGCGGCTACGTGGTGGGCCACGACCTCGAAGGGGCCGGCGCGCTCTACGGGCTGTTCGGGCTGGTGCTCGGCCTCGTGGCCTGGATCGCCCTCGGTGCGCAGGTGACCCTCTACTCGGCGGAGATCAACACCGTCCTCCACCAACGGCTGTGGCCGCGGGGCCTGGTCCAGCCCCCGCTGACGGAGGCCGATCAGCGGTCGGTCGCCCTCCAGGCCACGCAGAACCGGCGGCGACCCGAACAGCGGGTGGTCACCTCGTTCGAGCACCGTCCGATGAGTCAGGACGAGTTCCGGGAGGCCGGCTTCCGCGAGGACGACGACGCGGACGGACTCACCGTGGCCTCGCCGGGACGTGGCGACCCGACCTGAGGGTCCGGGTCGCCCGCCGGGCCGCACCGATCCGGTCCGACCCCGGTGCATGACCGCCCCGGCCATGGGTAGAGGACCGGCATGGCACTCACCCGACGCATCGCCCGACCACTGCTCGCCGCCGTGTTCATCGCCGACGGCATCGACTCCCTCCGCGATCCGGAACGCAAGGCCAAGGCCGCCCAGGCGGTGACCGTCCCGCTCGCCCGACGGGTGCCGGCCGTGCCCGACGACCCCGAGCTGCTGGTGCGGCTGAACGGGACGGTGCAGGTCGGGGCCGGGGTGCTGCTCGCCGTCGGGCGGTTCCGCCGGCTGGCCGCCCTCGCCCTCATCGCCTCGATCGTCCCGACCACGTACGCCGCCCACCGCTTCTGGGAGGAGGACGACGACGTCATACGGGCCGACCAGCAGGTGCACTTCCTCAAGAACGTCGGCCTCCTGGGCGGCCTCGTCCTCGCCGCCTTCGACACGGAGGGTGAGCCCTCCCTCGGTTGGCGGGCCCGACGCCGGGCGGCGCGCATCGGTGCGGCCGTGGCGGTGGGCCGGGCCGCGGGGTCGTCGTCGGCCCGGAGCACCGGAAGCTCGGTGGCGGACAGCGCCGGCGAACTGGCCCGGCACGCCCGGGATGCCGCCGTGGAGGTCGGCCGCCATCTCGATGACGGCGCCGGGCGCGCCGCGCACCAGGCCCAGGACGTGGCCGCCCGGGTCGCCCGGCAGGCCGACCTCACCGGTCGGCAGGTCGCCGGCACCCTGCCCGGCGCGGGACAGCAGCTCACCGGCGCCTTCGGCGGGGCCGGAGCACGAGCGGTCGGGACCGTCTCCCGGGCCGCCCGCTCGGGGGCGGGAACGGTCACGCCCCTGTTCGCCGCCGGTGCGGACCAGGTCGGTGAGCTGGTCGACCGGGCCAAGGAGTCCCTCGAGGGTTGAGGAGCACGGCCGTCCGGACGCCGGTCGTCACGGCTCCCGTCGTCTCGACTCCGGCGAGCTGACCGGATAATCGGTCCGCCCGGCCACCCCCGGGGGGATGGTCAGTCCGGCCAGGTGCCCGTCGCCCGCGCCACGCCGACCGCGCCGGCCCGGTCGACGGCCGCCCGCACGGCGGCGAACAGCGCCCCTTCGAGCGCGGCGCCGAGCACGACGGTGCCCCAGCCGGCGGTGCGGTCGTTCGGCTCGGGTCGGCCGTCCTCGCCGGTCAGGCCGTGCCAGACCCGGCGGAAGACGGACCGGGCCACCAGCCCGCCCCCGATGCCGATGACCGCGGACACGAGGCGATAGGAGAGCCTGCTCACCGGACGACCCCGCTCACGCCTGCGCCGTTCGCCGTGACCGGCGCCGCCGGAGCAGGACGAACACGAGGAGAACGACGACGGCGCCGACCAGGACCGGACGGCGGTCGTGCGTTGCCTGGCCTGTCGGTCGGGCGGCCGGGTCGGGTGCCTGCCCGACGGCACGGTCGACCGCCCGGGAGGCGACATCCTGGGCCCTGTCCGTGGCCTCCCTGGCCGCCTCCTGGGCCTGCGCCACTGCGTCGGCGGCGGCGTGCTGCGCAGACGCGGCGGCATCGTGGACCTTCGTGGCGGCGCGACCTTTCACGTCCGCCTTCGCCCGCCGCGCCTCGGCCGTCTCCGCCACGTCGGCCCGGGCGTCGTCGATGGATGCCCGGAGCGACTCGGCGTCGGACTCCGTCGCGGTGGTGGCGGGCGCCCGGTCTCGGGCTGCGTCCTCGGCACTCATCGGACCACCACCTCCCGGGTCGAGGTCACGTCCGAACGGACGCCGGACTGGGCCACCTCGGGGATCGGCGGCGTGGCCCGGTGGACCAGTTCCGCGGCACCGAGGTCGGCCGCACCGTTCGTCGGCGCCTCCCCGTCCCTGTCGATGACGACCTGTCGGTCCATGCGCATCTCCTCGAGTCCTCGCGCCCGCACAGTGTTGCGGGCAGTGGTTCCGGGTAACTCCGGAGTGATGCCCGCGACCCTGCGGGGCAAACGTCCGGGACGGGGTGGCCGTGTCCAGCGTCGTCCGTCAGGTGGCGGACGCCCGGACGGTCGCCGTTTCACGACCGGGGCTCCGGGTAGGGCGCACGCCACGCAACGATGTGGAGGAGCGACCTGATGAGTGATGCGCACGAGACCGTCGACCTGGGCGACGGGCCGGTGGCCCGGGGTGAGGGTGGCGAGACCCACCAGACGGCCGAGGGTGGCCGCCCCGTGCTCACGACCCGACAGGGGGTCGCGGTCTCCGACGACCAGAATTCGCTCCGGGCCGGCCGGTGGGGCCCGACGTTGCTCGAGGACTTCCACCTGCGGGAGAAGATCTTCCATTTCGACCACGAGCGCATTCCGGAGCGGGTGGTCCACGCCCGGGGCTTCGGGGCCCACGGGTTCTTCGAGAACTACGAGCCGCTGGGCGAGTTGACCCGGGCCGACCTGTTCCAGCGGGCCGGTGAGCGCACGCCGGTCTTCGTCCGGTTCTCGACGGTGGCGGGCAGCCGGGGGTCGGCCGACCTCGCCCGCGATGTGCGGGGCTTCGCCACGAAGTTCTATACGAAGGAGGGCAACTGGGACCTGGTCGGGAACAACATCCCCGTGTTCTTCATCCAGGACGCGCTGAAGTTCCCGGACCTGATCCACGCCGCCAAGGAGGAGCCCGACCGAGGGTTCCCCCAGGCCCAGACGGCGCACGACAACTTCTGGGACTTCGCCTCGTTGCTGCCGGAGTCGACCCACATGCTGCTGTGGGCCATGTCCGACCGGGCCATCCCCCGGTCCTTCCGGTTCATGGAGGGGTTCGGTGTCCACACGTTCCGGATGGTGGACGCCGAGGGGCGTTCGACCTACGTGAAGTTCCACTGGAAGCCGGTCCGGGGTCTGCAGTCGGTGGTGTGGAACGAGGCGGTGAAGATCAACGGGGCCGACCCGGACTTCCACCGCCGCGACCTCTGGGACGCCATCTCGTCGGGCGATCTCCCCGAGTGGGAGCTGGCCGTACAGGCCTTCGACGACGAGTTCGCCGACTCCTTCGAGTTCGACGTCCTCGACCCGACCAAGCTGATCCCGGAGGAGGCGGTGCCGGTCCGCCGCATCGGCCGGATGGTGCTCGACCGGGTGGTCGACAACTTCTTCGCGGAGACGGAGCAGGTCGCCTTCTGCACCCAGAACGTGGTGCCCGGCATCGACTTCACCAATGACCCGCTCCTGCAGGGACGGAATTTCTCCTACCTGGACACGCAGCTGAAGCGGCTCGGGAGTCCCAACTTCACGGACCTGCCGGTGAACGCGCCGAAGTGTCCCTTCGTCACCTTCCAGCAGGACGGTCACATGGCCACCGCGAATCCGGTCTCGCGGGCCAACTACGAGCCCAATTCGTGGCCCCCCGATGAAGGGGGCCCCCGGGAGGCCCCGGCCACCGGCTTCGTGAGCCATCCGGAGGTGGTGGAGGGCGAGAAGCGTCGGCTCCGTCCCGAGAGCTTCGCCGACCACTACAGCCAGGCCCGGCAGTTCCTGATCAGCCAGGCTCCCCACGAGCGCCGCCACATCGTCGATGCGTTCGTGTTCGAACTGTCCAAGTGCGAGCGCGTCGACATCCGGCGCCGCATGGTGGCGGGCCTCCGCAACGTCGACGAGGGCCTCGCCCAGGACGTGGCCGATGGTCTCGGGCTGCCGGAGCTGCCCGAGGCGGTGGCACCGGCCCGTGCGCCGATCACCGATCTGCCCGCGTCGCCGGCGCTCAGCATCGCCGCCAACGGACCCGACTCCTTCGCCGGGCGGAAGATCGGGGTCCTGGTCAGCGACGGGGTCGACCCGGACCTGCTCGACGGTCTCCGGACGAGCGCGGCGGCGCAGGGCGTCGTCATCGAGCTGGTGGCCCCGGCCGTGGGCGGCGTGACCGGGAGCGACGGCACGCTCGTGCCCGCGGACCAGAAGATCGACGGCGGTCCGTCGGTCCTGTACGACGCCGTGGTCGTGCTGACGTCGGAGAAGGGCGTGGACGCGCTCGCCGGCCACCCGGCGGCCCGGGACTTCGTCGCCGACGCCTACGCCCACGCCAAGTTCATCGGCTACACGGAGGCCGCTGCGCCACTCTTCGCGGCGGCCGGTCTCAGGCGGCGCGATGACGGATTCGTGGAGCTCGACGCCGACGGGGCGAATTTCGTCGAGCAGTGCGCCGGCCTGCGGTTCTGGGATCGGGAGGTGCCGACCGCCTGAGGTGACCCCGCGTCGCTCGACGTCCGGGTCACCCGGCCCGGCGCCAGACCTCGAGGACGAACGAGTCCTCGAGGTGGATCGCACACCGTTCGAGGCGCGGGGTGGTGCGGATCACGGCATGGGCCTCGTCGCCGGAGAGCGGGTAGTCGGTGGGTCCGCGCCAGTGCACGGCCACCACCGTCGCGCCGGGCGCCGTCGAGTCGACGACGAGCTGCAGGAGCCCGCCCAACGTCGCGGTGTCGAAGTAGTAGGCGATCTCGCTGAGGACGATGAGGTCGAACGGCCCGGTCGGCCAGGCCTCGGGCACGGCCCGGCGTTCGAGTGTGACGTTGTCGGCGTCGCGGAGCCGGTCGGCGGCGCGCTCGAGGGCCGCCGGCACGATGTCGGTGGCGAGCAACCGGTCGCAGCGCCCGGCCAACAGGGCGGTCAACACCCCGACGGAGCAGCCCGGTTCGAACGCGGAGGTGTAGCGGCGCTCGGGCAGGGCGGCGACCGTCAGTCGGTACTTCCGGTGCTCGTACCACCGCGACTCGAAACCCCACGGGTCGGGATCCGTGGCGTAGATGTCCGTGAAGTAGCTGCGTCGGGTCGAGGGCGTCATCCGGCGCCACCGTCGACGAAGATCTCGACGTTGCGCCGCAGTCGGGCGAGCACGGCACGGGGCAGCACCGGTGGGGCCGGCGCGGGAGCGCGCGACGGCCGGATCTGCGACCGGTAGGCCCGGGTGCTCCACCGCTTCCTCGCGTGCGTCACGGGGTCGAGGTCGAGGCGCCGGCAGTCCTTCCACGGGATGTCGTCCGACCAGGGGTCGGACCAGTGCCAGGCCCAGACCAGGTAGTCCAGGCGCCGGGTGTCCGTCCCCGCCGTCACCCGGGCGGTGGCGACACCACAGGCGTCGTGATCGGGGTGACCGTCGTGACGCCACGGAGCGAGTGCCAGATCGGCGCCCCGGAGCTGGTGCTCGAGGGCAGGGAGCAGCTCCTCGAGGTGGTCGCCGACGTGTCCGTCCGGAATCCCCAGGCTGGTCACCATGGTGGCGCCGGCGCCCAGGCGCCGGAGGGCGGTCAGCGATTCGCCATGCCGTCGCGCACCCATCCCGTCCGGAGCCCCGGGGTGGGACGCCTCCCCATCGGTGACCGCCACGATGCGGACGTCGGCTCCCCCGAGGACGAGGCGGCGGATCAGTCCGCCGGCACCGAGCACCTCGTCGTCGGGGTGGGGCGCGACGACCGCCACGCGGTGCGGCCGACCGATCTCGAGCGGCCGTAACTGGCGGAGTCGACCGCTGCGCCGCCACCGGCGCTCCGAGGTGCCGAGATGTTCGGCGTCGACGGTCAGTACCATGCCGTGCGATCCCCGATGGCGACGGCCCCGAGGCGGACGGCGTCCTGTCCACCGTGGTGCTGGGCCAGGTAGACGTGGAGGTCCGCGGCCCGACGGGCCTGGTGCGGGTCGTGGCAGAGCGGTCGGGCCCCGCCGACGGCCGACGTGCTGCCGAGCAGGGCCTGACATCCGTCGTGGACGACCTGCCGCAGGGCCAGGCTCCGGTCACGGGCCCGGGCCGAGCGGTCGCCGGGATCGGCATCGATGGCCGCGGCGACATCGGTCAGCAGTTGGCGCATCGCCCACAACCCGGCGGACTGGCGGCCCACTTCGGCCAGCACGAGCTGGTCCGGATCCGGACCGAGCTGACGCACGACCGTGTCGACCAGTCCCCGCGCCCCGCCGAACCAGCAGGCGGCGACGCCGCAGGCCCCGAACCAGAAGCCGGGCCGGTCCGTGTAGAACCCGGGTGGTCCCACCGCGCTGGACGCCGGAAGTTCCGCACTGTCGAAGACCAGTGTCTCGCTGGCCGAATCGGCCATCCCCACGGCCGGCCAGGAGTCCGGGACCGGCGCCACGACCACGTCGGCGGTGGCCACGTCGAACAGGCGGTAGCCGTCGGGTGCCTCCGCGGTCACCAGCGCCCGGTCCGTCACTCCACTGCCCGAGCAGAAGGCCTTCGTGCCCCGGAGCAGCCAACCCTCCGTCGTGGGCGTGGCCCGCAACTCGGCGGACGGGGAACGCGCCGCCCAGACGCCATAGGTGACCTCGTCGTCCGCATCGGTCCGGCCGGACTCGGCCAGGATGGCCCGGGCGTCGGCGTCCCCCTCGACCAGCCTGGCCATGGCCAGGTCCTGTTCGGCGACCGCCGCCAGCCGCTCGAACCGCTCGCGTGTCGACCCGTGGCCCGGCAGGGGCATGGGCGTCACCTCGGCGAGGGCGGCCCGGAACCTCGTCGCGAGGTCGCGTGTCGAACGGCACCTCGGGGCCGGGTCGACGGCCGGGCTCACGGACGGTTTCCCACCCGGACGACCCCGCTACGACGCCGCTGCCGCGACGGGCAGGGTGTCCTCGATGCCGGACAGGGCGTGGGCGAAGCCGCGGGGTGCCCGCGCCTGCCTCCGACCACTGGTGATGACGCGGACGGTTCCGTCGGTGCGGGCCACGGCCCCCCGCCCGAGCACCCGGTCCAGCAGATCCCTGTCCTCCCCGGTGGCGAGCCCGTCGAAGCCGCCGGCATCCAGATACATCGCGGCATCCACTCCGAAGTTCGCACCGTGGACCGGGACCGGCTCACGGGCATAGCGTCGCTGCCACTCGTCCGCCGTTCCCTCGAGCCGATCGCTCCACGACCGCACCTGGACCCGTCCCACCCAGATGTGGGCACCTTCGGCTCTGGCCCGCAGCTGCGCGGTCAACCAGTCGCCGGGCACCTCGGAGTCGGCATCGGTCGTGGCCAGCCAGATGGCGTCGACCGGGGCCGACGGCCAGCGGTCCAGCAGCGCGGCGCACCCCGTCCGTCGGGCCACGCCGACGTTCTTCGAGCAGATCCGGACGACGTCCACCGGCGCCGGGCCGGTGCGGTGGTCCAGCCAGTGGTCCACGATCTCGGAGCTGGCGTCGCTGCAGTCGTCGAGCACGACGGCCAGGCGGCAGTCGATGCCGTCGTCGGTCACCTGCCCGATCGCCCGGTCGAGGCAGCGGAGCGCGTCCGGCAGGTGGTGCTCCTCGTTGTGGACCGGCAGGACCACTCCCACATGAAGGGCGTCGGCCCTCCCACCCGCTGTTGCCACTCGGAACCCTTCTCGATCGGTACCTCCCATCGGACCGGGTCTGGACCGGACCGCCGGAGTTCGTGCCCGACGTCCCTACCCGACGGCACCGACCCGAAACGGCCCCGGGCCCGGTGGCAACGGTCGACCGTGCTCGGTTTGGGGAGTGACGGTCCGGGGCAGCGTCAGACGGATGCGCACCAACTCTCTCCCCACGACGCCGAGGGCCGCCCGACGCTGGACCGGCGCGGGGCTGCTGATCGCCGGGCTGGTCCTGTCGGCCTGCAGCAGTGCCCAGTCCTCGTCGACGACGACCTCCACGGAGCAGCGCCCCGCGGCGCCCGCGTCCCCGGCCGTCACCCTGGAGGGCTCCCAGGACGCGGGCTCGTCGATCAAGGTGGATCGGGTCGACCTGCCGCGGACGGTCACCGGGAGCAGCGGGGGTGTCGTGGCCGTCTGTGCCGACGCCGATGGTGTCGCAGGCACGTGTGACGGGTACGCCATGGTCCCCAACGGCATCTCGCTGGACGTGACGATCCACACGCCCACCCCCCTGGTGGCGGGGCCCTACATCGTGGGCGTGTACTACGCCCACGGCCTACCCAGCGGTGACCAGCACCCGGCGGCCACGTCGAAGGTGCAGCTCTCCTGACCCGCGGTCAGGCCCGCCCGTGATGTCGCACCGGCTCCGCGGGGAGGCCGGACGAGTGGCTCACGATGACCTGATGGATCACGTGGCGTCGGCCGACGACCCCGGCCGCCAGGAGATCCCCGAAGGGCGGCACGACCACCACCTGCAGGGCCTGCTGCAGGAGCTCCGGGTCGCCGCGATCGGCGTGGAGGTGGTCGTCGGCTTCCGGCTGTCGCGGCCGTTCACGGACGCGCGTCCACCGGCACGACGACGTCCAGCGCGGGCGCTATCTCTCGGGACTGCCGCTCGCGGCGGTCGCGACGGCCCTGCTCCCGGGTCCGGTGGACGATCATCGGCTCGGGTTCCGGCGCCAGGAGGAGAGCGCCCGAGCCTGACGCACGACGTGTGATCGTCCGCCGGTGGGGTAGGAACTCGCCATGGCGCGCACGGTGTGGAAGGGCTCGCTGTCGTTCGGTCTGGTGAACGTCCCGGTGGGGCTGTACCCGGCGACGGAGGACCGGACGATCCACTTCCACCAATTCGAGGAGGGCACGGCCGACCGCATCCGCCTGAAGAAGGTCAACGAGCGGACCGGCGACGAGGTCACGACGGCCGGCGTCGTGAAGGGCTACGACCTGGGCAACGGCAAGTCGGTGATCGTCGAGCCCGACGAGTTGGAGGCCATCGCGCCCGAGCGGTCCCGCAACCTCGAGATCGGTGACTTCGTCGACCTCGCCGCCATCGACCCGATCTACTTCCGCTCGACCTACTACCTGGCCCCGGCGGACGACGGCGCGCTGAAGGCGTACCGGCTCCTGGCCCGAGCCATGGACAAGACCGGCAAGGCGGGCGTCGCACCACTGGTGATGCGGGGCAAGGAGTACCTGTGCGTCGTGCGGGCCCATGACGGGGTGCTGGTGCTCGAGACGCTCTACTTCGAGGACGAGATCCGCTCACCCGACGAGATGGTGGCGGAGGTGAAGGGCGTCGACGATGCGAAGGCCCTGCGCAGTCCGCGGCCGTCCGGGCGCGACCTGGACATGGCGGTGCAGCTGGTCGGTTCCATGACCGCCGAGTGGGACCCGTCGAACTACCACGACACCTATCGCCACGAGGTGGAGGAGTTGATCGAGGCCAAGCGGCAGGGTCGGGCGGTGGTCGTCACCGGCGACGAGGAGGCGCCCGCACCCGTGGTCGACCTCCGGGCGGCCCTGGAGGCCAGTGTCCGCAGGGTGGGTGGCTCCGGAGGCAAGGCGGGCGGCGTCGGAGGCAAGGGCGGTGGCCCCCGCCGGGGAGGGGGCCGGACGAAGCCCCGTTCGTCGTCCTCGTCCGGCGGGACGTCCCCCCGGCGCGGTGGCCGGAGGGCGAAGGCCTCCTGAGCGACGACCGCCCGTGCGCCATGGGCGGTCGTCCGGCCCGGCACCTCAGGCCGGGCGTACGAGCGGCCCGAAGAGGTCCCCCAGGCGCTCGACCCGCTCGAGTACCTCCCTCGCGTCGAAGACCAGCCGGTCCGGGTCGCCCGTGTCGGCGCAGGTCGTCACCTCGTCCCAGGTGACCGGGGTGGACGCACGGGGCTCACGCACCGCTCGCAGCGAGTACACCGCCACCGTCGTCTTCGCCGGGTGGTTCTGGCTCCAGTCGATCAGCACGCGCCCCTCCCGGCGACTCTTGCGCATGTTGGCCACGACGTCACCGGGCCGATCCGCGGCCAGGGTGTCCGCGAGCTCGTGGGCCGTGGCCCGCGACCGGTCCCAGGTCCAACGGGCGGGTACGGGGGCGTAGACCTGGAGGCCCTTGGATCCGCTGGTCTTCGCCAGCGCGCCCTCACCCAGACGACCGAGTCGTCCGATCACGTCGAGCGCGACCCGACAGCACTCCACCACGGTGGTCCCGGGTCCGGGATCCAGGTCGAAGACCAGGTAGTCGGGGGGTGCCGGGAGCGACCGCCGGCGTCCCACCCGCCACAGCGGCACGTGGAACTCGACGGCCGCGAGGTTGGCCGCCCAGACCAGGGTCGGGAGGTCGCACAGCACGGCGTACTCGACGGACCCGGAGTCGTCGTGGGACGGGACCTCCACGTGGCGCACCCACTCCGGCGCATGGGACGGGAGGTGCTTGCCGTAGAAGAACTGGCCGTCGACGCCGTCGGGAAAGCGCTTCATCGTCAGCGGGCGGTCGCGCACGTGGGGGAGCAGCACGGGTGCGATGCGGACGTAGTAGTCGATCAGCTCCCCTTTGGTGAACCCGGTGGAGGGGTAGAGGACCTTGTCCAGATTGGACAGGCTCACCTCCCGGCCGTCGATGTCGACCCGCGTCCGGGCGTCAGGGCTCACGGGTCACCTCCCCGGGACCCTTGTCGTCCCGCAGCCCGCGCCACACCGGGTGACGGAGTCGACCGTCTCCCGTCCATTCGCGGAAGCGCACCTCGCCGACGAGGACCGGCCGGACCCACGTGGTGGTGCGCGCCACGGACGACGGCGGCACCGGGTCGAACGGTGACGTGGCCCGCTCGAGCGGGTGTATCCGCCGGAGCAGCGCCTTCCGGGTGCTGTCGTCGAATCCCGTGCCGACCTTGCCGACGAACTCCAGCGGGCGGCTGCCGCCTCGACCGTGGGGGATGCCCAGGACGAGGGCGCCGAACGTGCCGCGTCGCGACCCCTCGCCCGTGGTCCACCCACCCACCACCACCTCCTGGGCGTGTTCCGGTTTGGTCTTGATCCAGTCGGGACTGCGTCGTCCGGGCCGGTAGGGGCTGGACCGGCGCTTCGCGACCACGCCCTCCATGCCCGTCTCGACCGCCGCGGCCAGGACGTCGGGTCCCACCGGCCCCGTGAAGGACGGGGTCGCTCCCCACGAGGGGCCGGTGGGCAGCACGCGGTCGAGCAGGGCGCGGCGCCCGTCGTAGGAGAGGTCGTGGAGGTTCCGTCCGTCGAAGTGGAGGAGATCGAAGACGATGTACGACACGGGGTCCCGGCTCCGGGCGGCCGCTGTCGTCCTCGACGCCCTGGTGCGACGTTGGATCCGGGCGAACGACGGGGCGCCGTCCTCGTCCAGGACGACGAGTTCGCCGTCGAGGACGGCCGACGTGGATCCGAAGGCCTCGGCCAGGGGGCGGAGCTCGGGGAACGAGGAGGTGAGGTCGTGTCCGTTGCGGCTGGTCACGGTGGGCCGTCCGTCCATCACCCGAAGGATGGCACGGATCCCGTCCCACTTGAACTCGTAGGCCCACTCGTCGGCCGCCCCCACCGCCAGAGGTCCCGCGGTGGCCAGCATGGGGGTCACCGCTACAGCCGGCTGCCGGTCGTCCCGGGCCGGACCGTCCATCCGGTGGATCATCCACTGTCCCGGACGGGTGGGGAACAGGACGTACCGGCCGTCCACCCGCCCACCGTGCAGGACCACCTCGACCTCCCGATCGGTCCACTTCTCGCACTCGTAGGTCCCGTGGTCCCAGATGACCACCCGGCCGCCGCCGTACTCGCCCGGCGGGATCGTGCCGGCGAAGGTGGCGTACTCGAGCGGATGGTCCTCGGTGGGCACCGCGAGGTGGTTGCGACCCGGGTCGGGAGGGAGGCCCTTCGGGAGTGCCCAGGAGACCAGCACGCCGTCGCGTTCGAGTCGGAAGTCCCAGTGGAGGCTGGAGGCATGGTGCTCCTGCACGACGAAGGTCGGCGCTCCCCGGCGACGGGGACGCGTCCGGCCGCGGCGGTCCGGGAGCGGCTCGGGCGTGGCGCCGGCCCGACGCTTCGCGCGGTAGGCGGTCAGNNGACGGCCGTGACGTCCGTGACGGTGCGGTGCCCCGGTCACCGTGCGACCGACCGTCGGCGGGTCGTTGCCGCCGATCGTCGCCGACCGGGGAGCTGTTTCGGAGGGATGGTGTGGACGGAGCAGCGGTCCGACGCGTTGTAGATGGACAGCAGCGTGTCGCAGCCCTCCTCGACACAGCGCCGGCCGGCGCGCTGCTTCCGAGGGCCCCTCGTGCCCGAACTCACGCCGATGAAGGCCGTGCCGACGAGGTGGTGGCCGTCTTCCTGGTCTTCCACAGCTGCTGCGTACCCGGGCCCGGCGGGGGTGAAACCCCGGGACGTCGGCACCCGACGGGGCCCCGCCCCCGTCCGGGCGGCGGGGGTCGCGGGTGCCTCGATCAGGCGGCCGCCGATCCCCGTGCCGCCCGCAGGACGTCGGTGAGCTTGGCGTTGAACGCATCGAGGTCGTCGGGCTTGCGACTCGTGACGAGCGTGTTCGGACCGCTGGCGCAGACCTGGACCTCCGCGTCCACCCAGGTGCCCCCGGCGTTCAGGATGTCCGTCCGGAGGCTCGGCCACGAGGTCAGGGTCCGACCCCGGACCAGGTCGGCCTCGACGAGGACCCACGGCGCATGGCAGATGACGGCGGCGGGTCGGCCCGCGCGGAACATCTCCTTGACTAAGGCCACCGCCGGGCCGTCGCTGCGGAGGCGGTCGGCGTTCGCCACACCCCCGGGCAGGACCAGCGCATCGAAGTCGGACGCCCGTGCGTCACGCGTGACGAGGTCGACCGGAAACCGGCCCGCCTGGTCGAGGTGGCGCATGAGCTCGACCTCACCCGGCTCGATGGCCACCAGCTTCGGAGCACCGCCCTCCGCCTGTACGTGTTCCCAGGGCCGCAGCAACTCGGCCTCCTCGATCCCTTCGTTCGACACGACGAAGGCCACGCTGATCCCGTTCAACTCGGTTCCCATCTCGCTGCGTCCTCTCTGTGGTGGTCGTTGCTCCGTGGTCGGCGTCGACGGATGCCCGCCCCCGGGTGGATCGGTGGCGGGCATCCGTCGACCCGTGAGTGCTACCCGCCGGGGCCGCCGGAAAACGACGCCGACGTTCCGTCCGGACCGTGCGACGCGACCACTGCCCGTGGCGGCGGGTGCGGTCGTCGGTGGGCTGTGCAAGGCTGCGCCATCGGTCGGCCGGTACCGGTGACACCGGTACCGTCATCCACCGACCGACCGTCGGGTCCACCCAGACGAGGGGGAGCATCACGTGGGTCAACGCCGTGCCGTCGTCGCCCTGTCCGCCGTCGCACTGTCCGCCGGGCTCGCCCTTCCGGCCGCCGGAGCGTCTTCCGTCGGCGCCGCACCGGCGCCGACGTCGACGGTGCGGCTGTCGGGCTCCCTGGCCGTCGCCGCAGAACAGACCCCGCGCGTCGGGGCCGTCCCCGCCGACAGTGCGGTCGCGTTCGAGGTGGTGCTCGCCCCCCGTGCGCCGACGGCTGCGAAGAAGTTCGCGACGGCCGTCTCCACGCCGGGGTCCGCCGTGTTCCACCACTATCTGACGCCGTCGC
Source organism: Acidimicrobiaceae bacterium (assembly GCA_003157945.1). The sequence continues at coordinate 20,226 of PMFY01000076.1, forward strand.
AGTGGGAGGCGGCGTATTCGCCGACCACCGCGCAGGTCGCCTCCGTCACGTCGTGGCTCACCCGGGAGGGCCTCGACGTCGGCGCGGTCTCGGCCGACCGCATGACGGTCGCCGCCTCCGGAAGCGCAGCCCGGGTCCAGCGCGCCTTCGGTACGACGTTGTCGCTCCACGACGTGGGGGGCCACACCCTGCGTCTGGCCGACACCGCGCTGTCGGTGCCGGCGGACCTGGCCGGCGTGGTCGTCGGCGCCTCCGGGATCAGCCAGACCATGGCCACTCCCGACCTCGTCACCGACGGGCCGACCACCGGCGTCACCGACGGGCCGACCACCGGCGCGGGTGGCGACGCGGCGCAGCCGCCGGGGTACCGGACCGCCCAGCCCTGCGGTTCGTACTACGGCCAGCAGGTCGACACGGTCCAACCGCCCTACGGCAACGGCTACCCGTCGCCCGCACCGTACGCGGTGTGCGGCTACACACCGCCCCAACTTCGGTCCGCCTACGACCTGCCCGACCAGGCACCGGGTGGTGCGGACGGCACGGGCGAGACGGTGGCCGTCATCGACAGCTACGTGTCGCCGACCCTGGCCGCGGACGCGGCGGAGTACGCCGCCGTCGACGATCCCGGCCACCCCTACGCGACGGGGCAGTTCAGCGAGCTGCTGCCGGCCCGTTTCGACAAGCGCCGGCAGTGCCAGGCGACCGGGTGGTACGGCGAGCAGACCCTCGACGTCGAGTCGGTGCACGCCACCGCCCCCGGTGCGAAGATCCTCTACGTCGGCGCCGCCGACTGCTTCGATTCGCTGTACACGAGCCTCCAGACGGTGATCGACGGCGGATTGGCCGATGTGGTCACCGACTCGTGGGGTGATGACGGCGGTGACCTCCTGGACGACGCGGCCACGCGTGCGTCGGTCGACGACATGCTCACCATGGCGGCCGGCACCGGGATCAGCGTGCTCTTCTCGAGTGGTGACAACGGCGACGAGTTCTCGACCCTCGGATTCACCAGCCCCGACTACCCGGCATCGAGCCCGTGGGTGACGGCGGTGGGCGGCACCACCCTCGAGATCGGCGCCGCCGGCCAGCGAACGGACGAGACGGGATGGTCGACGGACCGCAGCGTCCTGTGCGAGAAGCAGACACTGGGCCAAGCCGGCTGCACCACCTCGACGCTCGGCACCTGGCTGGCGCCGACCGGCGACGGGGGCTCGGGTGGTGGTACGAGCTACGAGTACACCCAGCCCACCTGGCAGTCGGGCGTGGTGCCGACCACCCTCGCCACGCGCAACTCGGCGGTGACGGGTCCGGCTCCGTACCGGGTGGTGCCCGACATCTCCATGGATGCCGACCCGGGCACGGGGTTCCTGGTGGGGGAGACCCAGAAGTTTCCCGACGGTACGTACTACGACACCTACCGGATCGGCGGCACCAGCGTGGCCTCGCCGCTGTTCGCGGGGACGGTGGCCGTCGCCGACCAGGTCGCCGGTGCACCGCTCGGGTTCCTCGACCCGGCACTGTACGCACTGCACGCCACGGCCCCGTCGGCGATCTACGACACGGTGCCGTCCGGGCCACAGGACCAGTCCCGGGTGGACTACGTCAACTCGATCTCGGCCAAGAAGGGGCTCCTCTACAGCACACGGCTCATCGACTACCAGGGCCCCGAGTCGTACTGCGACGGGACGGGCAATTGTGCGACCCGCGACGTCGACCTGTCGGTGCTCCCGGGCTACGACGACATGACGGGTCTGGGCGCGCCGTCCACGGGGTTCACCACCGCCCTCGCCCGGTCGTAGGACGGGCGGCGCCCGGGAACGGTCGACGGACCGTCCGGCCCGGGCGCCGGATCAGGTGCTCTGCTTGACTGACGAGGTGACCGACACCTACCGACGCATCCTCCTGGCCGCCCGTCCGCGCGGACTGGTGGACGACTCGACGCTGCTGATCGACGATACCGCCGAGGTTCCCGAACCCGCCGACGGCCAGGCCCTCGTCGCCGTGCGCCACCTCTCGATCGATCCGACCATCCGGACCTGGATGGACGATGCCCCGGGCTACCTCCCACCGATCGCCATCGGCGACGTGGTCCGCAGCGGGGGCCTCGGTGAGGTGGTGGCCAGCCGCACCGACGCGTTCTCGGTGGGGGACACGGTGTTCGGCATGCTCGGTTGGCAGGAGTACGCCCTGGTCGACGGGGCCGACAGCTCACTGGCGGTCGTCCCGCAGGGGCTCGACCCGGCGGTCGTGCTCGGTGTCCTCGGGGTGACGGGGATGACCGCGTACTTCGGCATGCACGACATCGGCCGGGTCGCGTCGGGCGAGACCGTGGTCGTGTCGGGAGCGGCCGGAGCCACCGGATCGGTCGCCGGACAACTGGCCCGGATCGCCGGCGCGGCCACTGTCGTCGGCATCGCCGGCAGCGACGACAAGTGTGCCTGGCTCGTCGACGATCTCGGCTTCGACCATGCCGTCAACTACCGGACCGAGGACGTGGGTGACCGGCTCCGGGCCACGTGCCCCCGGGGCATCGACGTCTACTTCGACAATGTCGGCGGTGGCATCCTGGACGCCGCACTGGCCAACCTGGCCAGGAACGCCCGCGTGGTGCTGTGCGGTGCCATCTCGCAGTACAACGAGGACCGTCCCGTCGGGCCGGCCAACTACCTCCAGCTGATCGTGACGCGCTCCAGGATGGAGGGCTTCCTGATCCTGGACTACCTCGAGCGCTTCCCCGAGGCCCAGCTCGAGATGGCCGGCTGGGTCATGGAGGGCCGTATCCACCATCGTGAGCACGTGGTCCACGGACTCGACCATGCCGGCGAGGCGCTCAATCTCCTCTTCAGCGGGGGCAACACCGGCAAGGTGGTCGTCGCCGTCTGACGGACGGCCGGCCCCGGCCCGGATCCCGGCCGGCGGACGGCGGACGGCGGACCCGGGGCCCGGCGCTGGCCCGTGGCGGCGCGATCCGGCATCTTCCCAGGTCAACCAGGGGTGCCCACATCCTCCGGAGAACTGCGTCATGCTGGTGGCGCGGTGAGCCGACCTTCGACTGACCAACTGGCATCGGGCAGGTTGCCGTCCGGGAAAGCCTTGCTAGCGATGGCCGCCGCCACGCTGGTCCTCGTCGCGTCCCTGGCCGTCGTCATCGGGCCGCGGATCGGCGGTGCGGCCAGCTCGCAGATCCCCGGCAGCCCGGCGGCACCCACCGCCGCCGAGACGAGCCCCCAGTGCACGACGACCAACCCGGCCGCCGTGCTGGGCCCGCAGAGTTCCTCGCTGCCGTCCAAGCCGGTGTCCACCGTGGTGACGCCGTCGGGCGGTGTCACGGGCTTCACGGCGACCTCCTCCGACCTCTACGTCAACAACGGCACGCAGCTGGTCACCTACTCGTTGACCGGCGCCCGCCAGGGTGCGTTCACCCTGCCCACCTCCTTCGACACGGGCAGCGTCGTGTCGCAGCTGGTCGTCGACCCGTCCGGCGACATCTACCTGGCGTCCTACTACGCCCAGAAGGTCGACAAGTTCTCGCCCGGCGGCACCCTGCTGTGGTCGGTGGACCCGAGCGGCGGCAACCCCACCGGGCTGTTCTCGGTGGGCACGGGCGGCAGCTTCCAGGTGGTGGCCAGCCTGACCCAGAACAACTCGTCGAGCGACGTCCTCAACCCGTCGACCGGGGCCACCACCGGGACCTTCCCGCTGGTCGACCGCATCGGTGACTTCGTCACCGAGGAGTCCGGCGGCGACCTGCTGTTCACCGGCAACGGCTACGTGGAGACCGTCAGCCCGACCGGCGCCGCCCTGGCCACGTTCGGCTCGCCGAACATCGAGGGCAACAACCTGCACACCGGCTCGGGGGCGCAGTTCTTCTACCCGGCCCAGGCCGTCCAGGGGGCCGACGGCACCATCTACACCGCCGACCCGCTCTACACCGTGGAGGCCACCTCGCCCGAGGGGATCCTCAAGGGCTCGACCACCCTGGCCAACAACCTGAACTTCGGCGGCTCGGGCCTGGCCCTGGTCGGCGACACCTTCTACTTCCAGAGCGGGCCGCCGTTCGACAGCGCGGGCGACGCCATCTCGTCGTTCACCCTGGACACCCTGAACCAGTACCTGGACGCCATCCAGGCCCCGTCGGACAAGCTGGGCTGGGGGGCGGGCATCGCCACGCCGGCCACCGGCAACTACTTCCCGGCGGGCACCTCGCCCGTGGTGGACGCCACCTTCGACGCCTGGTGGGCCCCGCAGGCCGGCCACCTCGAGCTGGCCTACTCGATCGAGAACGACGCCTCCCTGAACGCCGAGACCGTCCCGACGCCCAAGGTGGTGGCGCTCCCCACCTCGGCGGGCGCCCTGGCCAAGTTCGCGCTCACCATCCCCTCGGCGGACACCGCACCCGGCCCCTACGAGGTGCAGGCCAGCCTGCTCGACACCTCGACCAGCCCGCCCACCACGGTGGGCACGACGTGCATGCCCTACGCGGTGGGCGCCACGGGCGACAACCTCGACTTCGCCACCCTGCCCGCCGGGGCCGGGTCGGGCGGCCCCGAGGACCCCCGGGGCGTGGCCCTGACCGCCCAGCTCGGCCTGTCGGGCCTGCGCAGCCTCACCACCCTGGCCTGGGGCTCGATCCTGCCCAACTGCAACGCCGCCAGCCCGACGGCGGCCACCTGCGGCCCCTCGGCCATGGCCCTCACCACGGCCAGCACCGACCCCTACAAGGCGGCCTGGCTGGCCACCCAGGACCACGTGGCCTACTGGATCCAGGTGAGCGGGGGCGAGGCCGTGCCCACGGCCCTGGTCAACGCCGGGCTCTGGCAGGGGGACATCGCCGCCCTGGTGGCCCACTACGCCACGGTGCCCTCCGGCTGCGGCAACTGCGCCCCGGTGACGGACTGGGAGCCGTGGAACGAGTCGAACAACACGGGCTGGGCCAACGGCGGCACCTACGCCACCTCGGTGCTCAAGCCCTTCTACGCGGCCGTCAAGTCGGTCGAGCCGGGCACCGGCTCCACGGTCATCGGTGGCTCCACCCTGGGCTTCGCCCAGGGCTGGTGGCAGCAGCTGATCGCCGCCGGCGGCCTGGCCTGGATGGACGTGGCCGCCATCCACCCCTACACGGGCTCCAACGACTCCTACGACGAGGACCAGAACCCCGTCCAGGTCCGCCAGGTCCAGGGCCTGCTCGGGACCAAGCCGCTGTGGTTCACCGAGGTGGGCTGGTGGAGCGACGGCGACTACAACTTCTTGTCCCAGGCCGACTCCATGGCCAGCTCGCTGGTGTGGCAGAAGGTGCTCGGCGTGCCGGTCGAGAACTACTTCTTCGACGAGGGGTCCTGGGGCAACGACGGCATCAGCTTCTCGCTCATCCAGACGGCCGGCGGGGACGACTACGTCAAGCCCGCCGCCCTCACCACCATGACCACCACCCGGATGCTGGCCGGCCGGCCCTACGTGTCGATGCCGTCGACGGGCATCCCCCACACCGTCCGGGCCGACTTCGGGCCGACGGCGGGGGGCGGCACCGACCTGGCCGCCGTGTGGTCCGACGGCCTGCCGGTCACCGCCACGGTCACCCTGACCTCGCCGTCCGGGTCGACCGACCCGGTCACGGTCACCACCGAGTACGGCGCCACCACCACGGTCCAGGCCGCCTCGGGCACCACCTACAGCCTGCCGCTGTCGAGCCAGATCGCCTACCTCACCTACCCGGCCGGGGACACGCTGACCGTCGGTCCCCCCGAGCCCTACGGCACCGACGTGGCCTCCCAGGCCGCCGGGGCCAGCGCCACGGCCACCAGCGGCACCGCCTCGGCGGCCACCCTCGGCCTCACCGTCGGCTACGGCAACGGCTGGGAGTCGGCCAGCGGCGACATCACCCCCAGCCTGACCGACACCTTCGCCAGGACCACCACCATCGACCGCATCGTGGTCGACACCCAGTCGGTCGGCTCCACGGCCTCCTCGGTCCGCAACTACACCCTGGCGGCCGACGTCGGCGGCACCTGGACCACGGTGGCCACCGAGACGGGCCAGTACCGCGACCACATCCTGCAGTTCGCCTTCGCCCCGGTGGCGGCCTCGGCCATCCGGATCACCATCAGCGAGGTCAACTTCGGCGGCTACTACGGCGGCGGCATCCCGCCCTGGTGGCCGGCCACCCAGATCGCCCCCGCCTTCCTCCACACCTTCGAGGCCTACGCCGGCACCGGCGGGCCGGGTGCGGCCGACGGCTCGTCGCTGCCGGCCCTGTTGGGCGGCAGCTCGGGCGG
>PMFY01000016.1 GCA_003157945.1 Acidimicrobiaceae bacterium
CGGTGCAGTTCGTTGACGAGCCGGAGCCCGACTTCCGAGACTGCTCGCCCGAAGACTTGCCCTACTGACGCTAAGCCGCTCCCGGCAATAGGGGGCGGCCAGCAGTCCTCGGCCTTTCGTTGAGGGGAGTCCACCCAAGGCTCGACTACTCGGTAGGGTCGAGTCCCAGCCCGCGGTTGGTGAGGGAGGCCGCCCGTTCGAGCCGGGCCGGTCCCGGGACGACCTCGTGCTGCGGGCACGGTGGGAGTTCGCTCACCCACTCGACTCTGCCTGATGCCGGATAGGCGACGGTGACACTCTTCCGGCGTGTAGGGATTGCCGCGCCCGGCGAGGTCAGACGAGGAAGAGCGAGGCATTCTCCGGTGGGGGCTGGTCCCGAAACTCGGACGGCTGACGCCCCTGGCGCAGAGTCTGGATCATGCGACCGACACCTGCGTGGGAAACGAGCAGCCCGGCGCCCTCACGCAGGGAGAGATCGTCGAGAAGGGAGCGCCCGCTGACCAGAGTGCAGTGCTCGCCCTCATCCGTGCGATCGCTTCCGGGGAGGAACGTACGGCGACATCGCCGCGGATCCCGATCTGGCCGTCGCCGGCGCGGTCCCCCCCGGCGCTCCCGGTTGGTACCGTGGCCCGATGTCCATCGGAGGCGGCGGCATTGAGGAGATGGCGTGGGTTGGCCGTGCACTCGGTGGACGCGTTCTCGCTGCCGAGCGTCAGAGCGACCGACCGCATGGTGGGCGGCCGGCGTGGTTCGTCGACGTCGAGCGGGACGACGATCCGGTGCGTGTCTATGCTCGGCTCCAGCGACCGGAATTGCGGGACGGTGGGGCCGCCTTGAAGCGTGAGGGCGCCGTGCTGAACGCGCTCGCGGCTGGTGGAATCCTCGTACCCCAGGTGCTCGCCGTGCATTCGGACCCTCCCGGTCTGCTCCTCGAATGTCTGTCCGGGACCGGTGACTACGCCGAACTCGCCGAGGACGCCCGCTGGGACGTCGACCGCAGGTTCCTCGCGGAGCTGGTGAAGCTCCACACCATCGACACGGCGCCGTTCCGGGCCGTAGGGCTCGTCGAACCTCGGGACGCCCCGGCGTTCCTGCTCGACGACCTCGATCGGTGGGAGACCGTGTACCGGGCCATGACGACGCGGTCCGTCCCGCTCATCGAATTCCTCTGCCGCTGGCTCCGGCGACACGTNNCACCTGGACCTGGCCCTCATCCGCGGACGCGACTTCTACAATCCCGGTGCCGACCTCGGCCGGTGGTTCCAGACCTACCAGGAATTATCGGGCACGGCTATCGACTGGGACGCACTCGCCGTCTATTCGGTCAAGGCGTTGGCGCTCACCCCGATGTCCCTGGCCGGACTGTGCCAGTCCATGCCCTCGGCGACCGAATACGCCGAGTGGTGGACGATGAACGCCACGTATTCGCGGGCGACGGCACAAGCGTTGGCGGAGGCGACGGGGGTCGTGACCACCACCGCCGACGACGTCGTCCTCCCCGAGCCGGTGGAAGGGGCCATCGACGGGTTCCTCGACGTGCTGGACGCGGTCGTGGACCTCGAATTCCGGCCCGCCGACCCCTTCGGAAGCTCACGAGCGGACCAGGCGATGCGCTTGTCCCGCATGATCCGCAATGCCGCAGGCTACGAGCGGGAGCTCACGGCACTCGAGCTCGACGACCTGGGCACAGTGCTGGGACACCGTCCGCGCGATCCGGTATCCGGCGACGCCGAGCTCGTCGGGAGGATCGCTGAGGACGATCCTTCCCGGGACACCGTCCTCGCCGCCTATCTGTGGCGTCGCACCATCCGTCACGAGGCTCTGTTCGTCGGTGCGCTCGGTGCGGGCGAGGGTGCCGTGCTGCAACCGATCGCGGACCTGCGCTGTCCGGCGGCACCATGACCGCTACCGGACACCCCATGCACCCTGAGCATCAATGGTTGCGGCGCGCATTCCTCTCCCGGCCATCGGAAGCAGGCGCTCGGACGCCCTGACTGGCCTCTCGAGACCTCTGTCGGCTCACGTAGACAGATGCGATGCCGAAAGCTACGGCGAAGCCAAAGGGAACCCAGCTGGTCCGATGGCGGGCACTCGCCGCTACCGCCACAACTAGCCATCCGACGGCGACAATCCCGAGCACGACGCCGAACCAGGGCCAGATTCTGGCATTCGGTGTGGACTCAGAACCGTCGGACATGCCGAACGATCTACCCCGAAGCGCCGGAACGTATGTCCCACCCATCCGGCGTTTGGTGAGAGGTCAGATTCAGTTCTCCACATCCACGTTGACGGTGTCGCCCGCCCAGAACGGCGAATCGTCGAGGCGCACCGGCATCGCCTCAAGGAGGTCGCCGGAGACGACGCTGTCGATCAGGTGCTGCGAGCCGCCGACCTAGGAGCACGCGTGGTCAATCTCCGTCGCCACAACCCGTGCCCGGTCGTCAGGCCACCGCAGATTCGGGGACCGATCGTTCCACGGCACATCGAGTGGAGCCATCGCGAGGTCGATGGAGCCCGAGTGCAGTCCATAGTTGCGGGCCGGTAACTGGACGACCGGCCACAGGACTTCAATGTGCCCGTAACCCTTCCAGATGCAGAACCAGTACAGCTCGGGAGTCTCTGTCTCTGGTCGGAGCAGTTCGAGGAGCACCTCGCGCTCACGGAGCGGAGGAGATTCTTCCGAGGAACCAACGTCACTCAGGAGTTCGGCGACCGGGCTTCCCTTGAGCCGCTTGATCCTGTGGAACTGCATGTTCGGATAGGCGACGCGCCCGTTGCTCCGTGCAATCTCGGCCCAGGAACGAAACGATCCGTCGGGGAAGACGGGACCTTCTGGATGGAATACTCGGCAGTACGCCTCGAAACCATCTGGAACTCCAGATCCCGTGTCCTGGCCAAACTCATGCAGCCGAAGTTTGATCCATCCCGCCGCAGACATTTCCCTCGCCCAGTGAATCCGCTCATCCACCGCGATGGCGCCCATCATGGCTGATTCCGGCGCCGTCCCACCGACCCGGTGGTCGGGGACGGTCCCTGGCACCGGAATGATCGAGGTGTAAGGCTCACATCTCGTCGGTAGAGCGTGCCACCTACCGGTAGCGGGTCAGTTTGAGTGTGGGCTCCGATTCGAAGCGGACAACTTCCAATCGTTCCTTCGCAGTGAGATCACCAGATTGATGCCCAAACCAATCATCAGCGGCACGAACGTGGCCGCCAAGCGGGCAAGACTGTTCTCGGGACGGAGGAAGCTCCAGATGAAGGCGATCAGCGCCCAGCCCAATGCGACGAAGCCGATGGCCCAGAGTCCCCAGTAGCCCTTGGGCAGATCTCGCATCGAATGCATAACCGATATTCAAGCATGCACTTCCGGAACAGCCCCCACCGACCCGGTGATCGGGGGCACCCTCAGTCCGTCGGCGCCAACGAAGATGCACCGCCAAGCCCAGCCACGCTGCCGTCCGGCTGTGCCGGTCTCAGGCGCAAGTGCATGAAGAACGGCCCTGTCGTGAGTTCTTGGAAGGCGCTCGGGTCTCGCTTCTCCAGCTCCGGATTCGGCTGAGCCTCGACCAGGCGGTCGATGAGGAATCCTGCCTCGCCGATGGCTTCGGTCACGGCAGTAAGCGGGCGACGCCAGAAGGTCACCGAATGTGGCTCGACCCACACTTCTGACACCTGGATGAAGGCGAAGTAATCCTCGGGGCAATGGTTCCCCCAGTCCCATGCCGGGTGATGAATCGACATCACCACCGAGCCGGTGGGCCGGAGCACCCGGTGAAGTTCACGGAGCGGAGCGATCCAATCGCGCAAGTAGTGGAATACCAGCGATGCCACTACGAGGTCCACGCTCGCATCTTCCAAGAACATCAGCGGCTCAGCAAGGTCGTGGTGATGAAGTTCCGCCCCGTCGCCGACCCGTGAGCGGGCGATTTCAAGCATGGCCGCGCTTACATCGAATGCCACGACCTCTGCTCCGTGGTCAACGAGCCACTCAGTCACCGGCCCAGAACCGCAGCCGACCTCGAGAACCTGCTGACCGTGGACGTCACCGAGCAGAGCGATTGTCGCTGGGCGTTCGTAGTAGCTGTTGGCGGCACCGCTAGCATTGTGCCGGTCGTACTCGACCGCCATGGCGTCATACTCCGACGCAGTACGAATTGAGTCCCGGTGCTCCACACCGGAAACGGTACCAACCATTCCTGACGGCTCGGTAAGCCGTGTTCCTCCGCTCCGGCGATCGGGGGCAGGGGACATCAACGCCACGTTCCGCTGCTTTCAACCCGAGGAACGAGTCCGACGACCGACCCGGGCATAGGCACCGGTTGTGGCACCGCGCTTCGTTGTGAGCATCGTGATCATCGCGCTCGGATTCGGGTCGACGGCGTGCGGCAGCGGAGCCAGTGCCAGCGGGCATGCCACCGGTGCTTATTCGGGCTGCGTAGCCGAACATGCTCGGGCCAATGGACCGCCACGCTTCACTACCGTGGCTCCGAAATTGATGGCCAGGATGGCCTCGTTGATTGCTCGGGCGTGCACACCCCTGGGACCATCCCGCCGCCCGTGTTTCGACCGACCTTGGATCGACCAATGTCTCGGAGATTCCGGGGCTGCTGACCAATGCCTGTGAGGTGAGACGAAGTGGTCAAGCTCCAGATGCAGCCTCCTCGCGGGACGTGATCCTGGCTCCCTGGGCCAACCGCCTGGCTGGTGACTGGCGAAGCGCCCGATGAATGCGGGACGCCGTAGTCGCCTCACCTGCAGGTTCTTCAGTGTCGGAGGGGCGTTCGCTACGATTACTACACGGACGGATCATGCGTGGTGGGAAACACACTGGGCGGCCTGATCTCGCGCCGGTGCTGCAATCCCGTCATGAAGGCGCCACGTTGTCAGGCTGCCTCTGATCCGCACGAGTGGGACACTCCATTAGCAACACGCGAAGGAGCCAGGAGCGGAACCGGGATTCTCACAAGTTGACGGACGGCGCTCGTCTCAGGGGGGTCCGGGAGTGAGATCATTGGCACAGGTCATATCCACATCGCTTTGGCTAAATGTGCCGTCAGGACAAGTTGTAAGGGACCACTGAGCACCGGCCAGGTTGGCGCCGGACAAATCGGCGGCGTAGAAGCTGGTGTAAGTCAGGATTGTGTCGGTCAGGTCGGCGCCACTCAGATTGGAGTCGTAAAAGTCGGCGCTACTCAAGTTGGCGCCGCTCAAGTTGGCGCCGCTCAGGTTGGTTTGAGGGATTGGGAGGTATGGAGAACTGGACAGGTTGGCGCCGCTCAGGTTGACGCCGCTCAGGTTGAGATCGCTCAGGTTGGTGCCCTCAAAGTTGGCGCCGCTCAGGTTGGCGCCCGGCCCAACCAGATAGAAGCCGCTTTGGTAACTGTCGTCGAGAGTCCAGTGTGTCGGCAACGCTGCCGGTGTACCGCCGTTCCAGCCGGAACTCACGTTGTCGAGACCGGCACCGGTCAGAATCGTTCCGTTCAGATCGGTTTGGATCAAGGCAGTGCCGCTCAATACTGCGTTTGTCAGAATGGCATCGGTAAGGTCCGCTCCTGCCAGATCGGAACTTCGCAATTGCGCCCCGGTGAGATTTGCACCAATGAGGCTCGAGCCGCTGAGGTTCGCGCTCTGGAACTGAGCGTTGGTCAGGTCAGCTCCAGGACCGACCAGGTAGCCGTTGATAAAGGACCACGACGACGGGAGTGCGAACGGCACTCCCGTCGCGGAGCCAGACGAGATCCCGGCGAGCACGGCGGCCATCAGATTCGCTCCGCCCAGATCGGCGCCGGTCACGATGGCATTGGTCAGATTGGCACCGGTGAGATCGGCACCCTCGAGATCGAGACCGGTGAGGTTGTCGCCGTTCAGGTTTGCCCCAGCGAGGCTGACATCAGGAGCGAAGAGATACCCATCGGCGACTACCGCCGTCGATTCCGAGGATGGACCGAGCGTCCCGGTCAGACCTCCACTCGACGTACCCGAAGTTGAGGTGTAGTCGAGCACCATGTTCTGGACATCGCTCCCAGTGAGACTTGCGCCGTCCACCACTGCTCCGCTGAGGTTGGTGTCCGAAAGATCGGCGTTGCTGAAGTTCGCGCCGATCGCGCTGGCGTAACTCAGATTCGCCGCAAAGAGCGAAGAGTGGCTGAAGTTGGCGCCCGCCAGGTTCGCACCGACGAGATCAGCACCGGTCAGGTCGAATCCCGAGAGATTCAGGTTGGACATATTGCAGTTCGCCAAGTCCGCACCTGGCCCGACGACGCTGCAACGAGCGGGGGGCGGGCTAACGCCGACGGCTACTCCGAGAGAAGCCTTCGCCTTCTTGACTGACGAAGCAGTGAGGGTGACCTTGTAGGTCAGTGCCTTCTTTCCGGCGTTCGCAGGAACGGTCACATCAGCGACCGCGGTGCCACCCGAGCACGCGACGGTCACCGGTAGTCCGGTCAGGGCCTTGTTGGAGGTGAAGGTGCATATCGTTGCGTTGGTCACCTGAGCCGAGAGGTAGATCGCACCACCGGTGTTGTAGAGCAAGGACGGCGCCGAGGTAAGGGCGGAGATCGTCGGAGTCGGTGTGACAACTCTCACTCTGGAGCTGGCGGCGGCCCACCCTGGCGCAGCCCCCACCGCACCTACTGCCGCCGTCAGAACGCCAACGGCCAGCAAGGCCACCTGCTTTGGTACGCGCATCCCGCCCCCCCTCGATTGGCCGACTCGCTTGCCGGTTAGGGGAAGCTTTGCACGGTTCTCCGAGAAATGGGCGTGGTCGGAGATGGGTGTCCTCGAACGCCGAATAGGAGCCGACCCTGAGTCCGAACGACATTGCGCATGGCCCGGTAAGAGTACGTCCATGGACCGACCGGGCTGGTGGTCATGCCTCGGCTGCCTGACGGGCCGACGAAGCGTTGGAGAAGCTCGCCGGATCCTGGGACCTACACGTCCCTGACCTGGTAGTCCTTTGGTGTCGGAGGGGGGACTTGAACCCCCACGTCCTTTCGGACACTAGCCCCTCAAGCTAGCGCGTCTGCCTATTCCGCCACTCCGACGAAGTGGCTCCGATGGTGCCATCGGGGCGAAGGGCATGGTAGCGCGCCCACGGGGGTGTCCCGTGCCGACGCCCTCAGGAATGGCTGGTGGTCGACGCCGGTTTCAGCCGGGCCCAGAGGGCGACATTCCACAGGATCCCGTCCACCGACGGGTTGTACGTCGCGTTGGCCACCTGCACACCGTTGGCGGCCAGGCCCGGCTCACCGAACAGCGGGAGCGCCACCATCTGGTCCCACAGCTGGTCGTCGATCTGGGTGTAGNNGGGTCGTCGAACCGGCTCCAGTTCTGCTGGTCGTCCACCCCCGCCTTCCCCTGCCCGTCCGAGTACCACCCGGCGGTGGCCGACTGGTACGGGCCCGAGGTCCGGGTCACCAGGGCCAGGTCGTAGGCATCGGCGGCGGCGGCGGCGGCCAGGCCCGCCCGGCCCTGCACGGGAACCGGCACCACGGCGATCCCGGCGGCCCGCAACTGCGCCTCGACGCCGGTCGCCGCCTCGTCGATCCACGGGTCGCCCTGCTCCACCGCCATCCGCACGACGAAGGGTCGGCCGGCGGCATCCAGGTAGCCGGCGCCCGGGTCCCGGGTGTAGCCCAGCGACCGTAGCAACGAGTCGGTGGTGTCGAGATCGGGTGCCGAGTACTCCCCCGCTGCCGTCGAGGGCGCATACGACGTCTGCCAGGCCACGGCCAGATGGTCCTGGTTGATCGCCAGTGACGGATCGATGGTCCCGAACAGCCGGTTCAGCAACGCCGTCCGGTCGATGGCGTGGGCGATGGCCTGGCGGGCGGCCACGTGGGAGCCGACCGACGACTTCACGTCGAACTCGAGCGACAGGAAGTTGAGCGACGGGTGTACGGAGCTCTGCGCGTTCGGGAGCGAACTCACCGAGTCCAGTGCCGACAGGGTGAACTGCCCCGGCTCCGACACCGCACCGTTGGTGGTCGCCAGCGGGCCGATCCAGCTGGTGTCGGTCTGCCCGGAGGACACCAGCACCGACGTCAGCACCGACCTGGTTCCCCACCAGGACGGGTTCCGGACCAGCAGGGCGGTGTCGCCCCCGACCACCGACTTGACCAGCAGCGGGCCGGCGGACAGGTCCACCGCCGGATCGAAGGTGCTGAACCCGGTGTTCCAGCCCACCTTCCGGGCGATGTGGGCCGGCACCATGTGGTNNTCGACGTCGGTCCCGTCACCCCGCTGCGACTGCCAGGCGTAGACGAAGTCGTCGGCGCTGACGGGGACACCGTCGGACCAGACCGCCTTGGGGTTGATCACGTACTGGATGGTCAGCGGCGTGGTCGACGTCGCCTCCACGCTCTCCAGCAGGTCGGTGTTGACCTGGGGCACCAGCTTCGGGTTGACCGTGTACGCGCTGGGCAGGACGGCGTCGAGCAGCCCGGGGGTCGTCGAGGAGGCGCCGGCCGGTGTGTTGGGGTTGTAGCCGGACCACGGCCCCGGGAGGTGCACGATCGACGTCCCCCCGGTCGTCGCCACGGGTGGAGGGATCACCGGTTGGTCGACCTGGCTGATCTGCCGGCTGCTCAGGTGGTCGACGATCGCCACCACGGCGATGATCACGATGATCACGAGTGGCAGTGTCCACCGGGCCCGCCGCTCGCGCCACAGTGCCGACATCCGGGGCCGGCGCTCGGCGGGACCGGCGCCCGGCTCGCTCACTGCAGGCGGAGGAGGAGGATGATGTTGGTGAAGGCGAAGACCACGGCCACGGTGACGGTGATCCGGTCCAGGTTCTTCTCCACCACCGTCGACCCGGCTGCGGCCGAGCCCACCGAGCCGCCGAACATGTCGGACAGGCCCCCGCCCTTGCCGGAGTGCATGAGGATGAGGAAGATGAGCGCGAGGCAGCAGAGGATCTGGAGCACGACGATGACTGCGGTCAGCACTGGAAACCTCTCCTCGGGGTAGGGACCATCGCAGACGCTACCAAATTCAGCGCCCGGCCCGTGCTGCGGCCCGGACGATCTCGACGAATTCGGCGGCGTCGAGGCTGGCCCCGCCGACCAGCAGCCCGTCCACGTCGGGACAGGCCATGAGCTCCTCGGTGTTGCCCGCCTTGACGGATCCCCCGTACTGGATCCGGACCTGGGTGGCCTCCTCCTCCCCCACCTGGGCGGCCACCACCCCCCGGATCCACGCACAGGCGTCCTGGGCGTCCCCGGGGGTCGCCGCCTGTCCCGTCCCGATGGCCCAGATGGGCTCGTAGGCGATCACCAGGCCCGGCACCGCCTCGGCCGGTACCGCCGACAGCGCGGCCCCGACCTGGGACGACAGGCGCTCCTGAGTGAGCCCGATGTCGCGTTCGTCGATCGTCTCCCCCACGCAGCACACCGGTGTCATGCCGTTGCGGAGGACGGCCTTGAGCTTGGACGCCACGACGGCGTCCGTCTCGCCGAAGAGGGCCCGGCGCTCGGAATGGCCCACGATGACGTACTCGACGTGCAGCTTGGCCAGCATCACCGGGCTGACCTCCCCCGTGAAGGCGCCGGCGTCCTCGACGGCGCAGTTCTGGGCACCGAGGGCGACCGGGATCCCCTCCCCCTCCAGCACCGACTGGACCGAGCGCAGGTCGGTGAAGGGGGGGTGCACCGAGACGTCGACCGGGCCCACATCGGCCGGTTGCAGGCGCAGCCCGAGGTCGCGGGAGGCGTGGATGGCCTCGAGGTGGTCGAGGTGCATCTTCCAATTGCCGCTGATCAGCGGCCGACGCCCCGGAGTGGCGGCGCTCACCGTGCGGTGTGCCCGGGGGCGTTGGGCGCCCCCCGCAGTGCCGCGAGGCCCGGCAGGTCGCCGAACTCGAGGAGCTCGAGCGACGCACCGCCACCGGTGGAGATGAAGCCGATCCGATCGGCCAGGCCGAGCTCGTCGACGGCGGCGGCGCTGTCGCCCCCGCCGACCACCGTGTAGCCGGGGCAGGCGGCCACCGCGGCGGCCACGCCGGCCGTCCCGGCGCAGAACCGCTGGTCCTCGAACACGCCCATGGGGCCGTTCCACAGCACGGTGCCCGCGCCGGCGATGGTCTCGGCGTAGGCCGCCACCGTCTCGGGCCCGATATCGAGGCCCTGCCATCCGTCGGGCACGTCGGCGCCCACCGTGCGCACCTCGCCCTGGTTGCAGTCGCAGCCGAAGTCGGCGTCGGGCTCGAGGGCCACGATGTCGGTGGGCAGGTGGATCGGCGTGCCCGAGGCGAGCAGCTCCGCACACTCGCCGATCCGGTCGCGGTCGACCAGGGAGCCGCCGATGTCGTGCCCCTGGGCGGCGAGGAACGTGAAGGCCATCCCCCCGCCGACCACCAGGGCGTCCACGTGGTGCAGCAGGGCCTTGAGCACCCCGAGCTTGTCGGCCACCTTGGCGCCGCCCACCACGGCCACGAACGGCCGCTCGGGACTGCCGAGGAGCTTGCCCAGCGACTCGATCTCCTTCTGCAGCAGCAGGCCGGCGGCGCTCGGGAGGAACGTCGGCGGGCCGACCACCGACGCATGTCGGCGGTGGGAGACGCCGAAGGCGTCGTTGACGTAGGCGTCGTGCGAGTTGACCAGCTTCTCCACGAACGTGGGGTCGTTGGCCGTCTCGCCCGGGTCGAAGCGCAGGTTCTCGAGCAGTTCCACCTGCGGTGCCAGGCGGGCCAGCTCCTCGCGGACCGGACCGAGCTCCCACCGGGTGTCGGGCGCACCCTTGGGCCGCCCCAGGTGGGTGCAGGCCGTCACCCGCGCGCCCCGGGCGCCCAGGTACTCGATGGTGGGCAGGGCGGCCCGGATGCGGAAGTCGTCGGTCACCACGGCGGGGGCGTCCGCACAGGGGCGGAGCGGGACGTTGAAGTCGACGCGCACCAGGACGCTGGCCCCGTCGAGGTCGGGCAGGTCCTCCAGCAGGGGCAGGCCCCGCAGCAGCGGGTTGGTGCCGGATCCACTCATGTCATCGTCTCCCCTCGATGCGCTTCCACTCGTCCGCCGCAGGCCCTCAGGCCCCGGCGCCCACGACGAGGGACAGGTCGACCAGCCGGTTGGCGTAGCCCCACTCGTTGTCGTAC
>PMFY01000464.1:0-1055 GCA_003157945.1 Acidimicrobiaceae bacterium
ACCCGGGCGAGACGGAGAACCGTGCCGGAGGCCGGGACGAGGCCGAACTCGTCGACGGACTGGCCGGCTCGCTCCACGGCATCAGTGCGCCCGACGACCTGCTCGCCCGCTTGGGCCTGGCCTGACGGACCCGCCTCAGCGGGCCGCCTGACCGACGTCGGCCAGCTTGTCCCGCACCGAGCGGAGACGGTCGCGACGCTCCCGCAGTGTCAGTCGGTAGGACGGGTTGTCGGTGTCGGCGATCTCGCTCGACAGGTCGCCCAACGAGCCGTCGAGCAGCTCGCGCAGCTCGGTCGCCTCCGCCACGGTCACGGTGAGTTCCATCGGGTCCATCTCCTCGATCGCTCCGTCGCCCCACCCCGGGGGACGGGTCCATCTTCGGTCGGCCCGCAGAGCGCGCACAGGGCCGAAGGTCCCTTCGGGCAGGCCGTCCCGGACCCCTGGCGGCCCCTCCGTGGGCACCGGGCACGATTGACACCCCTGGTGCCGACCCGATAGACGAGTGCGATGATCCTCGAAGGAAAGACCGTATTGGTGACCGGCGTGGGTGGGGGGCTCGGGCGGGAGTGCGCCACCTCCGCCCTCCGCGACGGGGCCAACGTCGTCATAGCTGCCCGGTCGGCCGAGACGTTGGCGACCATCGCCGGCGAGCTCGACCCGTCGGGCGAGCGGGTGGCCCACCACGTCACCGACATCACCGACGCCGATTCGTGCGCCGGCCTGGTCGACGTGGCTACGGCGCGCTTCGGGTCGGTCGACGCGCTGGTGCAGGTGGCCGCCTTCGAGAACGCCTGGGGTGGCCTCTACGACATGAAGGACGAGGACTGGCGCTCCGCCTTCGACACCAACGTCCTGGGCGCCATGAACGTGATCCGACCCGCCGCCACCGCCATGAAGGAGGCCGGCGGCGGGGCCGTCGTCCTCATCGGCTCGCAGTCGATGTTCGCGCCGCAGATGCCCCAGGGCGGCTACGCGGCCTCCAAGAGCGCGCTGCTGTCGGCCATGTACTACCTGTGCGACGAGCTCGGGCCGGACAACATCCGCTGCAACATGGT
>PMFY01000464.1:1124-20498 GCA_003157945.1 Acidimicrobiaceae bacterium
TCGCCTTCTTCGCCTCGGACCGCGCCAAGGCCGTGACCGGCCAGTACCTGCTGGTCAACTCCGGCGAGATGTTCCGGTGAGCGCTCCCAAGCGGGTCGTCGTCTGGGGCACCGGATTCGTCGGCAAGATGGTCATCCCCGAGATCCTGGCGCATCCGGGGTTCGAGCTGGTCGGTGTCGGGGTGGCGGATCCGGGCAAGGTCGGCCGGGACGTCGGCGAGATCTGCGGTATCGGGCCCGTCGGCCTGGCCGCCACCGACGACATCGACGCCCTGATCGCCCTGGCCCCCGACGCGCTCGTGCACTACGGACCGACGGCGGCCAAGGCGGACGTGAACATCGCCCAGATGGGCGCCTTCCTGCGGGCCGGCATCGACGTCTGCTCGACCGCCATGACCCCCTGGGTCTGGCCCCACATGGCCCAGAACCCGCCGTCGTGGATCGACCCCATCACCGAGGCGTGCCGGGAGGGCGGGGCGTCGTGCTTCACGACGGGCATCGACCCCGGGTTCGCCAACGACCTCTTCCCCATGACCC
This sequence comes from Acidimicrobiaceae bacterium, assembly GCA_003157945.1. The sequence goes on from PMFY01000464.1 coordinate 1,661, forward strand.
TGATGGGCCTGTGCAGCGAGGTCCGCCAGGTCCGGGCCCTCGAGATCCTCGACTACATCAACTACGAGGGCGACTACGAGGTGGAGATGGGGATCGGCATGCCGCCGGACTACGTCCCCATGCTCGAGCACACCGAGATCCTGGCCATGTCCTGGGGCGGCACCGTCCCGATGATGGCCCACGCCCTCGGGGTGGAGCTCGAGGGGATCACCTCCACCTGGGAGAAGTGGGTGACGCCCACGGCCATCACCACGGCCAAGGGGATCATCGAGCCCGGCAACGTGGCGGCCATCCGGTTCACGATCAACGGCATCGTCGACGGCAAGCCCCGCATCTGCCTCGAGCACGTCAACCGGGTCGGCCAGGACGCCGCGCCGGACTGGCCGCGCGGCAACGACAACGACGTCTACCGGGTGGTCATCGACGGCACCCCGTCGATCACGCAGGAGACGGCCTTCCGGTTCACCGACGGCTCGGGACGCGACGCCGCCGCCGCGGGGTGTCTGGCCACCGGCCTGCGGGCGCTCAACGCGGTGCCCTACGTGAACGAGCTGCCGGCCGGCTGGGTCACCGCCCTCGACCTCCCGCTCATCCCGGGGGTCGGCACCGTCCGCTGACGCACCGATACGCCCCCGGGGCCGCCGTTGACGGCCCCGTCCGACCACAGACCAGGAGCTGCCATGACCCCCGAGGACCTCGTCGAGCTGGAGCTGATCAAACGGCTCAAGTACCGCTACCTCCGCAGCATCGACCAGAAGCTGTGGGACTCGCTCGAGTCCTGCTTCGTGCCCGAGGCGACCGCCCGCTACGGCGGCGGCCTCTACGAGTTCTCCAACCGGGACGACATCATGGAGTTCTGCCGCACGTCCATGGGCGCCACGACGTTCCTGTCGAGCCACCGCTGCCACCACCCGGAGATCGACCTCCTCGGCGACGACGCGGCCACCGGCACCTGGGCGCTCGAGGACACCGTCATCCTCACCGACTTCGGGCTCACCATCCAGGGGGCCGCGTTCTACGAGGACCGCTACGTCAAGCGGGACGGTGAGTGGAAGATCCTCCACACGGGCTACAAGCGCTCGTTCGAGGAGCTGATCCCCCGGGCCTCCATCGCCGGGATCAAGCTGACGGCCGAGTGGTGGGCCACGGACGGACGCTCGAACCTCGGCGCCTGACGCCCGGGCGGGCGCCCCTCCCCGACCGGCCCGTCCGCTCCGGCCCTACGAGAGGGTGGCGCCGTCCACCCGGATGTCCGCCCCGTTCATGTGCGAGGCCTCGTCCGACGCCACGTAGGCGATCGTGGCCGCGATCCCCTCGGGGGTGCCGAACGCCCCGAGCGGCATCACCCGGTTGATGAGTTTGGGATTCGCCCCCTCCGGCACCGAGAAGGAGGCGGTGATGGGCGTGTCGATGGCGCCGGGGCTGACGCTGTTGCAGCGCACGCCGGCCTTGGCGTACTCGACGGCCAGCTCGCGGGTCATGGCCAGCACGCCGCCTTTCGAGGCCGAGTAGGCCAGCGCCCAGGGCTGGCCGGCGTGGGCCGCCGTCGAGGCGATGTTGACGATGTTCCCCCGGCTGGCCAGCAGGTGCGGCAGCGACTCCCGGCACATCAGGAAGGTGCCGGTCAGGTTGATGGTGATCAGGCGGTTCCACTCGTCCAGGGTCAGCTCGTGCGAGTGGCCGAACGACAGCACGCCCGCCACGTTGACGACCACGTCGAGCGAGCCGAGGGCGTCCACGGCTCCCGACACGATGGACCGGACCCCGTCCTCGGTGGACACGTCCCCGGGCCGGGCCAGGATCGAGCCGGCCAGCCCCGTCGCCCCGTCCGCCACGGCGGCGAGCGCCTCGGCGTTGACGTCGACGGCGACGACCGCCGCGCCCTCGTCGGCGAGCCGGAGGGCGGTCGACCGCCCGATCCCCGACGCGCCGCCCGTCACCAGTACGTGCTTCCCGTTGAATCGCTCCAGAACCATGGCGGCACTGTAGGACGGATCCCCGGGGCGAGGGGCGGGCCCGGCGCCTCCGGCGGCACCGGTGGGAACGGCCGGGGACCGACCCGTGCAAGGCTGGGCACCGCCCACCGACCGCCCACCGGCCACCCTCCTCCGGCCACCCCTGCGAGGTCCCCGTGCCCACCGCCCACGTCAACGGTGTCGATCTGGCCTACGAGCTCCGGGGCGGGGGGCCGCGCCTCCTCGCCCTCCTCGGGTCCGGCATGACGCTCGCCGGGGCGCAGCCACTCCTGTCCCTCGTCGGGAAGGGGTGCACGGTACTGGCCTTCGACTACCGGGGCCTCGGGGCGAGCACGCCGTCACCCGGCCCCTACGACATGTCCACGTGCGCCACCGATGCGCTGGGCGTGCTCGACGCCGCCGGCTGGGTCACGACGCGTGTCGTCGGCGTCAGTTTCGGCGGCATGGTGGCCCAGGAGCTGGCCGTCACCGCGCCCCGCCGGGTCGAGCGCCTGGCCCTGCTGTGCACCTCGTCCGGGGGCGCCGGTGGTTCCTCCTACCCGCTGCACGAGCTCGAGGACCTCGACCCCGACGCCCGGGCGGCGGCCCGCCGGGGACTGCTCGACGACCGGTTCGACGACGCCTGGCTCGCCGGCCATCCGGGGGACCGGGCCCTCGTCGAGCTGCTGGACGGGCGCGACGCCGACGACGACCCCGTGGCCGTCGCCGGCCGGCGGGCCCAGCTCGCCGCCCGGTGGGGCCATGACGTGTGGGACCGGCTCGGCGCCATCGCCTGTCCCACGCTGGTGGCGGGTGGGCGCTACGACCCGATCGCCCCGATGGCCAACAGCGCGGCCATCGCCTCGCGCATCGCCGGTGCCGAGCTGCGCGCCTACGACGGTGGGCACGCCTTCTTCGTCCAGGACCGGGCCGCCCTGCCGGACATCATCTCGTTCCTGACCGCCGAGGGGCCGTGACCGCCCGGAACCCCGGCGGCGACGACCCGGTCCCGGTCGACGGTCGGTGCGACGCCCGGTTCGCTGCGGTGGGCGACGCCTTCGCCGCCAACTTCGACGCGCGCGGTGAGGTCGGCGGCGCGGTGGCCGTCTTCGTCGACGGCGAGCTGGTCGTGGACCTGGTCGGCGGCTGGGCCGACGGGGACCGGACCCGCCCCTGGCGCCACGACACCCTCGTCGACGTGTACTCCGTCGGCAAGGCGTTCGTCGCCCTCCTCCTCCTGCAACTCGTCGACCAGGGCCGGCTGGGACTCGACGACCCGGTGGCGTCGGTGTGGCCCGAGTTCGCCGCCGCGGGCAAGGCCGACGCCACCGTCCGGCACTCGCTGTGCCACCGGGCCGGCGTCCCGGCCATCCGCCGGCCACTGACCGACGACGACCTCTGGGACTGGTCGACCATGGCCGGCGCGCTGGCCGCCACGGAACCCTGGTGGGAGCCGGGGACGCGCCACGCCTACCACACCAACACCTACGGCCACCTGGTCGGTGAGCAGGTGCGGCGCCTCACCGGCGACCTCCCGGGCACCCGGCTGCGGAACCTCGCCGGGGCGCTCGACGCCGACGTGTGGTGCGGCCTGCCCACCACCGAGCAGGTCCGGTGCGCCGAGGTCCTCTGGGCGCTCCCCGGGGCGCCGCCGGACATCGACGCCGACGCCCGCTCCGGTGACGAGCTGATGGTCCTCCTCGGCTACTTCAATCCGCCCGGCTACTCGTCGATGGGGGTCGTCAACACCGCAGCGTGGCGCGCCGCACAGGTGCCCTCCACCAACACCCATGCCACCGCCACCGGGGTGGCCCGGATCTACCGGGCCCTGCTGGAACCGGGGCGGCTCCTCTCGCCCGGGCTGCTGGCGGAGGCCACGTCGGCCCAGTCCACCGGCTGGTGCCCGGTCCTCGGCGAGGAGGTCACCTTCGGACTCGGGTTCAAGCCCACCTCGCCGCGCCGGCCGTTCGGACCCAACCCCACGGCCTTCGGCCACTTCGGGACCGGCGGCGCCGTGGGGTTCGCCGACCCGGAGGCCGGCGTGGCCTTCGGCTACGTCATGAACCACGTGATCCCGCGGTGGCAGAGCAGCCGGAACCGGGCCCTGGTCGACGCCCTCTACCGCTGCGTCTGACCGGGCCGGTCGTCGGCGGCACACCCGTCTGGCAGTGTGTCGGCGTGCACGGGGGGAGGACATGAGGATCATCCACACCAGCGACTGGCACCTGGGCCGGAGGTTCGAGCGCGAGCCCCTCGAGGAGGACCAGCGGGCCTTCCTGGCCTGGCTGGCCGACCTGGTGGCGGAGCGGCAGGTCGACCTGGTGATCGTGGCCGGCGACGTCTACGACCGGTCGCAGCCCGCGGAGGACGCGGTGGCCCTGCTCGACCGCGGCCTCGACGGACTGCGGGGCGCCGGGGCGGAGGTCGTCCTCATCCCGGGCAACCACGACAGCGCCCGACGGCTCGGCTTCGGGGCGGTCCGACAGTCCCTCGGCGGGGTGCACGTGTTCGCCGACGAGCGCACACCCCCCACGCCGACGGTGCTGGAACTGCGGGGCGAACGGGTCGCCCTGGTGGCCGTCCCGTTCCTCGACCCCCACGGGGCCCCACCGCCGCCGACGTCCGGGGACGGCGCCCACCGGGCGCCCACCCACGAGTCGGTCCTGGTCGACGCCCTGCAGGCGGGTCGCCTCGGCCTCGCCGACCTCGACCCGATGCCGTCCATCGCCGTGGCCCACGCCTACGTGTCCGGGGCGGGACTGTCGGACTCCGAGCGCACCCTGGCGGTCGGCGGGGCCGACCAGGTGGACCCCGCGGTGTTCGCCGGCTTCGACTACGTCGCCCTCGGCCACCTCCACCGCCCCCAGCGCATCGGTGGGTCCGACACCCTCGCCTACTCGGGGTCGCCCCTCCCCTATTCGTTCAGCGAGGACCACCCGAAGTCCGTCCGCCTCCTCGAGGTCCGCCGGGGCGAGGTCGTCGACGTCACCACGGAGTCCGTGCCGGTGGGACGCGGGGTCGTGACGCTGACCGGCACCCTGGACGGTCTCCTGGCCGATCCCGCCCACGAGCGGTTCGTCGACCGCTGGGTGGCGGCACGGCTCACCGACGACACGGTCCAGACCCAGCCCATGGAGCGCCTNNGGACGGCCCGCCCGTCGAGGAGCGCACCGACGAGTCGGTCGTCCTCGAGTTCCTCGAGGAGGTCCGGGACCGGGCACCGTCGGACTCCGAACGCCGCCTCGTGCTCGCCGCACTGGGCGAGGCGCACCGCAGGGCCCCGGCGTGAGGCCCCTGGCCCTGCGGCTGCAGGCCTTCGGGTCCTATGCCGGTGCGTTCGCCATCGACTTCGCCCGACTGGGCCGTCACGGGGTCTTCTCGATCACCGGACCGACCGGTGCCGGCAAGTCGACCATCTTCGACGCCATCGTCTACGCCCTCTACGACGACCTCCCGGGCTTCCGCGTCAACAGCCACGTCCGCAGCCAGTACGCGGACGCCACCACCCGCACCGAGGTGACCCTCGAGTTCGAGGCCGAGGGGCGCCACTGGGTCCTCACCCGCTCCCCCGCCCAGGCCAGGCCGAGTGCCCGCGGCGGCGCCGGCCTGGTGGGCGACCCGTCGAAGGTCGTCCTGGCCGAGGCCGGGGTGGAAGGTGCCGTCCTGACCCGCAAGCGCGACGTGTCCGAGCGCCTCGCCGACCTGGTCGGCCTCGACAAGGCCCAGTTCGAGCAGGTCGTCCTGATCCCTCAGGGCCGGTTCGAGGAGGTCCTGAAGGCCCGGACCCAGGAGCGGGCCGACCTGCTGGCCAAGCTGTTCCCGGTCGACGTCTACATCCGGACGACCGAGGCGCTCCGTCAGCTGGCGGCCGACCGACGCGACGCCTACGAAGCGCTCGCCGCCGGGCGCCGGGTCGCCGAGGACCGCATCCGCGCCGACGTGGCGGCGTTCTTCGCCGGGGCCACGGACACGGAAGGCGCCGTTGCGCACGACGCTCCCGGANNAAGGCGTCGAGCAGGACGGTGCAGAGGGGGACGGCGTCGCGGTGGACGGTGCCGAGGTGGAGATGGCCCGCCTGCCCGAGCTCCGCGACCGGATGGCGTCCGTGCTCGCCACCGTGGTGGCCGAGCGGGATTCGGCGGCCGACCGCCACGAGGAGGCGCGCGCCGCTCGGGTCGCGGTCGAGGCGGCCGTCCAGCGCTGGGAGCAGTGGCAAGAGGACGTGGCCGAGGTGCGCACCCACCCGGCCGAAGTGGCGGCCGACGCCGAGGTCGCCCTCGCGCTCGAACGGGCGGTCGTCGTCGCCACCCTGTCCACCTCCGTCGAGACCTGGCGTGCCGCGACCGAGCGGCTGGCCGTCCTGGACGCCGACCGGCTGCACCTCCGGGCCGCCGTGGACGCCGCCTGGGTCGACGGGGCCGACCGGTCGGCCCTCGAGTCGGCGACGACCGCCCACCACCTGTCCGCCACCCTCGCCGCCGGGGCGGCCGCGCTGGAGGCGGCCGACCGCCGGTTCGTCGAGCTCGGACACCGGCGCGACGCGCTGGAGGGTGACGAGCGGGGTCTGGCCGAACGGACCGCCGCCCTGGCCGAGGCCATGGTGGAGCGGGACGGCCTCGCCGGCCGGGTGGTGGCCGCCGAAGCCGCCTCGGTGGACGGGGTGGCCCGGGCGGCGGAACGTCCGGCGGCCGTGGCCCGGATCGAACAGCTCGAACGCGACGCGTCCGCCGTGCGGGACCGCGCCGCGGTGGCCCGGCAGGTGGCGGCCCTCGTCGACGACCAGGAGACGGCCCAGCGTCAGCTGGCCGGTGCCGAGGAGCGGGTCAAGGCCCTGCGCCTGGCCTGGCGGTCGGGACTGGCCGGCCGGCTGGCCGCCCACCTCGAGGACGGGGCACCGTGCCCGACCTGTGGCGCGACCGAGCACCCGACCCCCGCCGTGCCGGCGGTCGACGCGCCGGGCGACGACGAACTCGACGCGGCCGAGGAGGACGTGCGGGCCCGCACCGGGGTCCAGCACGGCCTCGACGTCCGCCTGGCCGAGGCCCGGGCCCGGCTGGACGCCCTGCCCTCCGTGGCCGGAGCGGACGATGTCGAGGAGCGTCTGACCGCGGCGCGATCCGACCTGGAGGCGCTCGACGGGGCGATCGCCGAGCACGCCGCGCACCAGGCGGCGCTCGACCGGCTCCGTGCCGAAGCGACGGCGGCCGCGGCCCACCTCGACGCCGAGCGCTCCGCGCTCGACGGCCTGTCGGGAACCCTGACCGAGCGACGGGCCCGATGGGAGGGGGACCGGGACGCCTTCGTCTCCGAGTTCGGCGCCCTCGCCTCGACGGGCCCCGCGGCGACGGCCCGACGCGAGCTGGCGGACGCGGTGGCGGCGCTGGCCCGCAACCTCGAGGCCACCACGACCGCCGCCGCCGCCCGGACGGAACACCGTGCCGCCATGGCCCCGACGCTCGAGGCGTTCGGGATCGACGACCCCGCCGGCCTCGGGCGGTGGACCATGTCCGAGGACGCCGTCCGGGCCGCCCAGGCCGGGTTGGACGTCCGGGCCGAGCGGCGACGGCAGGTCGCGGCCCGCATCGACGGCTACACCGCCGGCGGTGGGGCCGACGAACGGCCGGGGGTGGCACCGTCACTGCAGGCCGAACGGGAGGCGGCCGCGACCCACACCGCCCTGGTCGGACGGGTCGCGTCCATGACCGGTCGCCTCGCCGCGGTGGAGGCCGCGGTCACGGACCTGGCCGACGGCGCCACCGCCGTCGCCGACGCGCGGCGGGCCAAGGAGGAGGCGGACACGCTCGCCGGGCTGTGCGCCGGGCTCGGCAACGGTCCCGACGCCACCCGGCTCTCCCTCAAGAATTGGGTGCTCGCCTACTACCTCCGCCAGGTCCTGGCCCATGCCAACCGTCGGCTCGACACCATGACGAACGGCCGCTACGCGCTCGCGCTGAGTGACGAGCACACCGACGGCCGCCGCCCCTGGGGCCTCGACATCTCCGTGCGCGACGCCGAGACCGGCCAGTCGCGACCGGCCACGACCCTGTCCGGGGGTGAGACGTTCATGGCGGCCCTGGCCCTGGCCCTCGGGCTGGCGGACGTCGTGTCGGCGGGCTCCAACTACTCGATCGGTGCGCTCTTCGTGGACGAGGGGTTCGGCTCGCTGGACGGCGACTCCCTCGACACCGTCGTCGACGTCCTGCGGTCGCTGCAGGACGGCGGCCGGATGGTGGGGGTCATCAGCCACGTCCAGGAGCTGAAGGACGCGCTGCCCAACGGCATCACCATCGCCTCCACCACGCACGGGTCGGTGGCCCGGATCCACTACCCCGACGCGTGAGGTCGACCGTGTCCCCCCGATCGGCGCGCGCAGGATCGGCGTTGGCCGTCGGACTCGCCACGCTGGCGTTGGTGGTGGCCGCCTGCGGTCCGGACCACCCCGCGTCGGCCACCCGGACATCGCCATCGGCCCGGTCGACCACGCCGACGACGGTTCCGTCCACCGTTCCCCCCACGAACGCCGCACCGGTGACGGCCCCGACCACCACCGCACCGACGCCACCACCGACGGCCGCGGGCCTCCAGGTGGGACCGGGCACCCAGGCCGTCTACACCGTGGAGCCCCAGCGGGCCCCCGGATCGTGCCACTACCGGTGGGTGGGGAGCGACCCGCTCCCCGATCCGGTGTGCACGCCCGGCGCCATCAACCCGCAGGTCACCCAGGCCGACATCGCCTCGACGATCTGCCGGTCCGGCTGGACGGCGACCGTGCGCCCACCCGAGGACGTGACCTCCCCCGAGAAGCAGGGCTCGGCGGCCGCCTACGGCTACACCGGCCCGTTCGCCACCGCGGAGTACGACCACCTCGTCCCCCTCGAGCTGGGCGGCGATCCCAACGACCCGGCCAACCTCTGGGTCGAGCCCAACGACCGCCCGGGTGCCACCTCCACGGCCAACGGCAAGGACGACCTCGAATCCAGGCTGCGTGAGCTGGTCTGCTCCGGCGCGCTCGACCTGGCCACCGCCCAGCAGGCCATCGCCACCGACTGGGTGGCGGCGGCGGCCCGCTACGGCTGACCCACGCGGCGCCGTCCCCCGGGATCCCCCGATGCAACATATGTGCACCGGTGGTGCTACAACGGGGGGCAGAGGTTGCCGGGTGGGACCGTGCGGGCCCGATCCGACGTGCACACCAGAGGACCGACACTGATGACACTGATGATCGATCGTGACCCGGCGGGTCCGAACAGGCGAAGGCTGCCGATCCAGATCGCCAACGAGGCGAAGATGATCCGGGCGACCATCGAACTGCTCGGCGACCACGACGTAGGCGACATCACCAGCCGGATGATCGCCGACCGGTCGGGCACGGCCACCAACTACATCTCGCGCTACTTCGGCGGGCGCGACGCACTCCTGTCGGCCACGGCCACGGAGTTGGGATGGCGGATCGCCGACCAGATGGACGAGTACGGGACGCAGTCGGACCTGCAGGAGCCGCTCCCCTTCCTGGAGACGGTGGTGTCGATGCCCGAGGTGGCGCTGTGGTTCAAGCTGTTCCGCTACCTGTCCGCCCGGAACCTCACCCGGACTCGTGACCGCGGGTCGCGGTCGCCGGTGGTCGTCGCCTGCGACGACGCCGTGGCGCGGATCTTCCGGATCGAGGGCGAGGACGTGCGGTTCTGGTCCAACGTGTTCCTCACCTACATGCTGGGCGGACTCTCGTTCAACGCCCTGCTCGGCACGGACGACGGAGAGGGCGAGAAGGTCCTGGCCCGACTGGGCCGGATCGTCGAGGTGCTACGGGACGAGCAGATCTCGCTCGACGCCTGACACCGGGGGGTCGACCCGGGTCGGCCGGTCCGGGGAGCGGTGGCGCCGTCAGGATGCCCGCAACAGCGCCGTCTGGGCGTCCGACCAGGTCCGATCGCACGAACGGCACCGCCAGTTCGTCGCCGAGCCCGACACCAGCCGGGGATACACGACCAACTTGGGCACGTCCTCCGCCGCGCAGTACGGGCAGGTCCTGAACGCTTCTGACTCACTCACGGTCGACCTCCGACATGATCCGTTTCCTGATGGATCGGCACCCCGGCCCGAGACTTGAGCAGATTCACCCGGCCGGCCGGCCCGACGCCTCCTAGCGGGTCAACCCGTCGGACGGATCGGCCGCGCACCAGGCGGCCAGGGCGACCGCCTCCCGGGCCAGCTGCGTCGTGAAGCCACCGAAGATGGCCCGCTCGGCCGAACGGCCGACCAGGGGCACCCGCACATCCAACCGGCCGACCACCGTCTCGAGCGTGCCGTCATCGGCCTCGTCGAGCGCCAGCGTGCCGTCGCAGCGGAGCATGCCCACGTAGTGGTCGGGGACCACCACCAGCGTGCCCCGGTGGGAGGCGGTGTCGTACGTCGTCTCGATGACCCAGGTGAGCTTGTCCACGTCGACCACCCGGGCCGCCGGTCCGGTGATCGACCCGGCGAACGCGTAGCGGACCCGCACCCGGAGTCTGCCGTCCACGGTCCCCGCCGACAGCAGCTCCGGGGCGCGGACCGACGTGGAGGCATCCCCCAGGCCGGCGTAGTAGCCCGGCTCGGCCAGGGCCCGCACCACGGCGTCACGGGGGGCGGCGATCGTCTCGGTCACGGTGAACTGCACGGCATCCCCCCGGCACCACCCCGTCCGGGAGGGCCGCGCCCAGCGTACGGCCACGGGCCGGCGACCGGGGGCGACCCTGCGGGGGGCGCCGCGCTCAGCTGAGGACGTCGCCGACCGACGGTCGGGGCCGGTCGTCAGCCGCAGGCGGCCGTGTAGGCGGGTGTGCCCGGCTGCAGGGCCTGGCCGGAGTCCGGCGACACCTGGAGACAGGACTCGTCGACGGCCTGGAACGCGCTGGCCGGCACCTGCTTGAGCTGGTCCACCTGGGTGGACGTCCAGCGGGTGTCGGCGGTCCCCTGGAAGTACCAGTTGGAGCCGTTGTCGGCCAGGAGCATGCCGTAGGTCTTGAGGGTGGTGAGCACCGTCTGGCAGGCGGCGGCGCACGACGCCGCCGGCAGGGTGAACGAGGCGGCGAGCCGGAAGCGGGCGCCCATCGGCGGGCACGACGCATCGGCCTGCCCGGCCTCGTGGCGGGCGGGCCACACGTACGACTGCTGGGTGCAGTCCGCGGTGAACCGGATGGCGTGGTCGACGGCCCCGGCGGCCACCTCGTCGTAGTTGACCAGGCCGGGCAGGACCGGCAGCCCGGCGGCGTCGGCCGACGTCCAACCCGCCGGTCGGAGCGCCTCGGAGGTCAGGCTCCAGATGGCCCCCGATCCGGCCTTGGACCGGCCCTTCGGGTGGAAGTGGGTGTTCCACGTCTCGTACAGGGTGCAGGTGGCCGGGTCGACCATCAGGGCGTGGCGGTCCGAGCCGTGCTCGATCGGGGTGGCGGCCGACAGCGGGTAGGGCCCGGGGTCGCTCTGGTCGGCGTAGGTGAAGGCGACCGGCACCAGGGGCGTGCCGGACGGCACCACCTGCCAGGGGATGCCGTACGGCTTCGACGGCTTCCCGGACGGCCCGTAGTCCGGGTGGAGGAAGGTCGTCGACGCCGCCATGGAGGCCAGCCACGTCGAGCTCCGTGGGTCGACCGGCAGTCCGGTCACCGGGGTGTTCCACACGTTGTCGGCCGGGAAGGCGGGACACGTGGTGCCGGGGAGGACCGTGCCGGAGGCGGCCGCGGCCGGTGCGGCGGGCAGCAGGAGGGCGGCGACGCCGAGGGCGGCGACAGGCGCCGCCCACACCGCCGACCTCCGTCCCCGATGGCTCGTCCGGCCCATGGGACCCCCTCCTGTCATCGACCCCGTCCCCCCGACGCTACTGCGGGCCCGCCGCGTCACGACAGGCCTCCCCCGGCACCGCCCACGGGCACCGATCGGCACCCCCTCCTATCGTGGCGGCATGAGCGCCGATCTCCGACCGTTCCGCATCGACGTGCCCGACGACGAGCTGGCCGACCTGCGCGACCGCCTGCGCCGCACCCGGTGGCCGGAGGCCGAGACGGTCGACGACTGGAGCCAGGGCATCCCGCTCGCCTACACCCGTGACCTGTGCGGGTACTGGGCCGACGGCTACGACTGGCGCGCCGCCGAGGCCCGGCTCAACGCCCACCCGCAGGTGCTGACCGAGATCGACGGCCTGGACATCCACGTGCTCCACGCCCGGTCCCCCCATCCCGAGGCCCTGCCGTTGGTGCTCACCCACGGCTGGCCGGGGTCGATCGTGGAGTTCCTGAAGGTCCTCGGCCCGCTGACCGATCCGGTCGCCCACGGCGGGGACGCCGCCGACGCCTTCCACGTGGTCTGCCCGTCGCTCCCGGGCTACGGGTTCAGCGGCAAGCCCCCGGCCCCCGGCTGGGGCGTCGGCCGGATCGCCACCGCCTGGCGCGAGCTCATGCGACGGCTCGGCTACGACCGCTACGGGGCGCAGGGCGGCGACTGGGGCTCGGCCGTGACCACCCAGATCGGCCGACACGACGACGGGCACGTGGTGGGCATCCACCTCAACATGCCGGTGGTCGCACCGTCGTCGCTGTCCTTCGAGGACATGACCGACACCGAGCAGGCGGCCGTGGCCGACATGGCCACCTACCAGCAGTGGGAATCGGGCTACTCCAAACAGCAGGCCACGCGGCCCCAGACGCTCGGGTACGGACTGGTCGACTCACCGGCCGGCCAGTGCGCGTGGGTGGTCGAGAAGTTCCGGGCGTGGACCGACTGCGGCGGCCATCCCGAGAACGTGCTCACCCGGGACGAGCTGCTCGACAACGTGATGCTCTACTGGGCGACCCGCTCGGGGGCGTCGTCGGCCCGCCTCTACTGGGAGAGCTTCGAGCAGAGCTTCGGCGAGGCCGGGGGGACGATCGACGTGCCCACGGGATGCTCCATCTTCCCCAAGGAGATCGTGCGGATCTCCCGGCGGTGGGCGGAGACCAGGTTCACCGACATCCGCTGGTGGAACGAGCTCGACGCCGGAGGCCACTTCGCCGCATTCGAGCAACCCACCGCGTTCGTGGACGAACTCCGCTCGTTCTTCCGTCTCGTGCGCTGAGGCTCAGGCGGCCGAGCCCCGCACCAGCCGTCCCGACCGTGCACCCGTATCGGCGTCGTTGCGGCGGGTCACCTCGCCCGCGACCAGGGTGGCCAGATAGCCCTCGGCCGGCTGGAGGATGCGGCTCACGCCGGTCGGCAGGTCGTGGCGCAGCACGGGCGGGAGGATGCGCAGGTTCTCGAGGTCGATCACGTTGAGATCGGCGCGCTTGCCCTCGGCCACCGTGCCGCGGTCGTCGAACCCGTAGAGCTCGGCGTTGGCGCCGGACAGCTTGTGGACCAGCAGTTCGACCGGGAGCTTCTCCCCTGCGGTCCGGTCCCGCGCCCAGTGGGTGAGGTGGAACGTCGACGCCGAGCAGTCCGAGATCAGGTTCACGTGGGCCCCGGCGTCGCCGAGCCCGGTCACGGTGAAGGGGTCGAGCAGCATGTCGCGGCAGACGTCGAGGGTCCCGTTCACGAAGTTGGAGCCGAGGAGCGCGTAGAAGGCGTGACCGTCGTCCTCCAGCAGCAGGTCGTACATGTACTCGACCGGATCGATCCCCCGGGCCAAGGCCGTCGCCCACACCGAGTCGTCGAAGGTGGGCTCGTAGTCGACCGGGTCACGCAGGGGGAACGTCACCGGGAGCGCCGGCAGGAACAGCTCGACGACCAGCTCGCTGAAGTCGGCGGCGTCGCCGGCCGTCGTCTGCTCGGCGAGGATGGCCCGCTTCACCTCGGGGCGCCGCAGGTGCGCCACCCGCTCGGCCAGCGGGAGGTGGGCCACGGCGCGGTAGCCGGGCCGGCCCATGAAGAGGTGGTAGGTGTCGAGGCTCGTCATGATGGTGACCGACCGCGGGATCACCTGGGGTCGCAGCTGGGCGCCGGCCCGGTTGGCCTCGGCGGCGGCGTCGAGCACCAGCCGCCAGTGGTCGGGGTCCTCGAACAGCTGCGCCACCGTGAAGGTGACCGGCCGGCCACTGGCCCGGGCCGCGGCCACCAGCAGCGGGATCTCGTCGAGCGGCTTGGCCCGCTCGCCGCCCAGGCGGTCGAGAGAGCCGATGGTGCCGGCCACGATGGCCTCGAACACGCCGTGGCCGGACGACCCGAGGGCCCGGGCGAAGGCGAGGACCTCGTCCTCCGGCGCGTAGGTGCCGGGCACGGGTCGGCCGGAGCGCGCCTTGTGGCCGATGGTGCGCGAGGTGGTGAACCCCACCGCACCCACGGCCATGGCCTCGCCGACGATGGCGGCCATGGCGGCGATGTCGTCGGCCGTCGCGTCCTCGTTGGCCGCACCCCGCTCCCCCATCACATAGAACCGCACCGCGCCGTGGGCGATCTGGGCGGCGATGTCGACCGCGTACCGTCCGCCGTCGAGCAGGTCGAGGTACTCGCCGAAGGTCTCCCACTTGCCCCAGGGCATGCCGACGCTGAGGGCGGACCCCGGGATGTCCTCGACGCCCTCCATGAGGTCGATGAGGGCGTCGTGATCGGACGGGCGCACCGGGGCGAACCCGACACCGCAGTTCCCCATGACCAGCGTGGTCACGCCGTTGGAGGCCGAGGGCTCGAGTGCGTCGTCCCAGGTGACCTGCCCGTCGTAGTGGGTGTGGACGTCGACCCAACCGGGGGTGACCAGGGCGCCGTCGGCGTCGATCGTCCGGCCGGCCGGCCCGGTGACGTCGCCGAGCTCGACGATCCTGCCGTCGCGGACGCCGACGTCGGCCGTGTACCCCGGCGCTCCGGTGCCGTCCACCACCGTGCCGCCCTTGATGACCACGTCGAGCATGCCGTGCTCCTCCGCTTTCCCCCCCGGGGTCCGGACCTCCGTCCGTGCCCTCCACGGTAGACCCGGGCGCCGGGCGGCGCGCCACCGGTCCCGGGTCGGCCCACCGGGTCGGGCCCGGCCCGCCGGGCGTAGGGTGGCACGTGACCCCGGAGCGCCCCACCCCGGTGACCGGCCCGCGCCGACCGCTGCTCGGCCTGGTCCGGGCCTGCCACTTCCAGCCCACCGTGGCGGTGGTCGCCGTCACCACGGCCCTGGCCGCCCTGGCCGGACGGGGTGCCACCGGGTGTGTGGCCGTCGCCGTCGCCGTGCTGGCCGGCCAGCTGTCGACGGGCTGGAGCAACGACTGGTTCGACGCCGCCCGGGACACGGCCGTCGGCCGGACCGACAAGCCCATCGTGGCCGGCACGGTCGCGGTGTCCACCGTGCGCACCGCGGCCCTGGTCGCCGCCGCGGCCTGCGTGCCCCTGTCGCTGCTCTCCGGGTGGCGTGCCGCCGTGGTCCACCTGGTCGCGGTCGGCTCCGCCTGGGCCTACAACGCCGGCCTCAAGTCGACGGTGTTCAGCCCGGTGCCCTACGCGGTGTCGTTCGGCCTGCTGCCCGCCTTCGTGACGCTCGGACTGCCGACGCACCCCTGGCCCCGCCCCGCGGTGATGGCGGCCACCGCCCTGCTGGGTGTCGGCGCCCATTTCGTCAACACCCTGGCCGACCGCGACGACGACGCCCGGTCGGGGGTGGTCGGACTGCCCCAGCGGATGAGCGAGCGCGCCGACCTGCTGGTCGGAGTGGTGCTGCTGGTGGCCTGCGCGCTCACGATCTGGGCCCTCGGCGGCGGCGCGGCGGCCGGGCGGGCGGTGGCCCTGCTCGCCACCCTCGGCGCCGCGGCCATGGTGGTCGTGACGACGCTGCGACAGCGGCCCCGGGCGGCGTGGTCGTGGACGCTGGTCACCGTCATCGGGTGCGTCGTGCTGTTCGCCGTGGCCCGCCCCACGCTGGTCGGCACCTGACGGACCCCCCGGATCCGGGGGCCAGCGGCCCCGTAGGCAACCACCGATTGCCAAGCGGCCCGATTACCTGCATACTGACAACACGGGTGGCGGATCCGACGGCGGATCTGCCGAGGGATCCCGGGTAGCGGCGGCTACTCGGGGTTTCCGGCGGACACACCCGGTCCCGGTGGCGGGTCGGCGTCCTCCTCGAGCTCGGCGAACTGCCACAGCAGCGCCTCGATGCCCATGGAGAAGAGCGTCCATTCCACCTTCTCCCCCTCGCGCCCGGTCGGGCGCAGGATGTTCCGGCTCATGGTCGGGTCCAGACGGTCCCAGATGGCGAAGCCCTCGGCCAGGGAGATGGCCAGCATCGAGAGCTGGCGGATGGTGAGGCCGGGGCGCATGCGCACGCCCAGCACCTCGAAGGCCCGCCCGAGCGCGAAGTCCCACCGGACGCAGTAGACCTCGTAGGCGCGGTGCAGGCTCTCGGCGGCCGGCGTCCCCTCGTCGGACGGCAGCCTCGACACCCCGAGGCCGCGCAGGCCGATGGCCAGGTTCATCGTCCTGGACCGGGCCATGGTCTCGACGTGGGCGGCGCACACCACCCGGATCATCTCGGCGGCGGCGGCCCGCCGGCCGTCCACACTGTCGAGGTCGGCGGTGGCCAGGACCTCACCGGCCGCCAGGATGGCCAGCTCGACACCGGCCTGGTCGATGGCCTCGAGGGCGGCGGCCAGCACGTCGGCCTGGAAGTCGGCCATGTCCACCCAGATACGGCCGATGACCGAGGCGTTGGTGACCCGCACCCCCCGCTGCTCCGACGCACGGTCGAAGACACGCTTGAACGTCAGTCGCTCGGTGCCGCGGGCCAGCCCCTCGTCGATCAGCAGGTCGAGACCCACCTCGATCAGCAGCTCCCGGAGCTCGTCGCGTCGCATCGGGGGAATATACGTGCTGGTCGCCATGGGCGGAAAGGGGGTGGATCCACCTGGGCGCGACCGCGACCTGCCACCCCTCCCCCATGCCGGCTTGACAGACTGTCGTACAGATCGGCCGGGTGATCCATCCCGCGCGGGAAGGGACGATGGAGAAGTCAACGCAGCCGTTGTCGATGACGTTCGACGAACTCGCACGGGCCCGCACCTGCTTCGGCCTCGGCACCGCCCCCTGGTCGGAGCGGGGTGAGCTACGGGTCGCGGACGACTGGTGGCTGGCGTTCAGCCTCACCGGTCACGTCGACTACAACCTGGTGCTCCTGCACGGTCCGGGCGCCACCGCGGCGGCGCCCGAGGTGCTCGACGACGTCGACTCGACGGGGGTGCCGGCCATGGTGATGCTGGCCGGCGAGGGGCTGGCGGCCGCCGACGTGCTGGGCGATGCCGGCTGGGTGTGTACCGGCGCGTTGCCGTTCATGGCCAAGTCCCACGGACCGAAGTGCGACGACCCCGGGGTCCGCCTCCTCGGGGCAGACGACCTGGAGGGGGCGCGGTGCCTGGCGGCGGCGGCCTTCGGCGTCCCCGAGGAGGTGGGCGCCATCGTCTACGACGATGCGGCACTCACCCGACCCGACACACGGATCTACGGGCTGTTCGAGGAAGGGGAGCTGCGCTGCTGCTCGTTGACGATGTGGGTCGAGGGCGAGTTCAGCGTCGGGTGGGCCCTGTCGACGGCGCCCGAGCACCAGCGGTCGGGCTACGGCAGGCGGCTGATACGGGCGTCCAACCACCACCGGATCACCAGCGGTGGTCCGACCCGCGCCCTCCTGACGGCGACGCGGGCCGGTGAGCGGCTCTACCGGGCCGAAGGGTACACCACCGTCGAGCACTGGCAGACGTGGTCACGTCCGCGGTGGGTGCTGCGGTAGCCGGGCCCGGCCGGCACGTCGGGGGCGGACCGCCGGCCTCCGCACCCACGCAGCCACGCCTCCGCACCCACGCCTGTAACGCTCGGGCGGCCACACCGTTGTACCAAGTGGACCGGCGGCCCTCGGTCGTCGGCTCGCCCCTCGAGGGGCGCGAGCGAATGGAGGAGCCCATGCGCATCACGAAGACCCGTGCCGCGGTACTGTCCCTGGCGGCCTCAGCGGCGGTCCTGGCCCCGGCGGCCCTGCTGGTGACACCGGCGGGGGCCGTCAGCTCGGTCCCACCGACCATCGCCGCCCATCCGGACAACGTGATGGTCAACACCACGACCAGACTCGTCGGCCGAGGGTTCGCGAAGCACACCACGCTCCACATCGAGGAGTGCGCGTCGACCACGTGGGTGGTGCCGGCCAGCCCCTGCGACACCGGCAACGCCATCACCGTGACGACCAACCGTATGGGGAAGTTCACGGCGACGTTCACGGTCCAGGCGTGCCCGACGTCGACGACGCCGGGCACCGGGGGACTGTCCGCCCGCTGCTACATCGGCGTCCCGTCGCCGTCCGGCATCGACACCGTGTCGTTGCAGCCGTACACCCCGATCGTGGTCACGTACCCCTAGGGCCGGCCCGCTCCCTCACGGCCGGTCCCGTCGGCCTCAGCGCCGCTTGGCGAGGTAGGCCCGGTAGCCCTCGGCCAGGGCCAGGAGTTCGGGGTCCTCGTCGAACCGGGGCTGGAACCTCGCCCACGCCGCCTCGCGTTTGGCCGGGAGGTACTCCGTCGGCCAGTAGCCCTCGTGCGGGCGGTAGCCCTTCAGGACGTTGCGCGCCACGGTGGCCTTGTGGACCTCGTCGACACCGTCGGCGATGCCCATGGTGGGCGCGGCGGCATACATGGCCTGGAGGGGCGTCAGGTCGGTCGTGCCCAGCGAGCCCATGATGTGCAAGGCGTTGAACGACACGTCGCGCAGCACCCTGGCCATCGTGAACTTGACGGTGGCGATGTCGGTCCGGCACTCCTGGGTGCTCGTGTTGTCGATCTTCCAGGCGGTCTCGAGCACGAGCAGGCGGAGCATCCGGATCTGCGCGTAGGAATCGGCGATCTTCTCCTGGACCATCTGGTGCTCGCCGATCACCTTGCCGTGGGACTCGCGGCTGAGTGCCCGCTCGCACATCATGTCGAAGG